>DATJZL010000112.1:0-16757 GCA_035499115.1 Methyloceanibacter sp.
GCTGTCCGGCAGCTTCCGCTCGCTCAGCACTTCGTCCGAGGTGATCATCAGCTCGGCGCCCGGAATTGGCAGAGGCCTCGGTGTAGAGCCCGTCGCAATCACGATCGTCTTCGCCCCGAGCGTTCTCCCACCGGCTTCGACTGTGTTGGGACCTTTGAACTTTGCCGGCGCGCGGATCAGATCGACGCCGCGCCCTTGCAGCGTCTCTTCGAGGGAGTCAGGAATGCCCTCGATCATCTCCTTCTCGCGGTCGATCAGTGCCGCCCAGTCGAGCTTGGGCTTGCCCACTTTGATGCGGTGGACATGGGCTTGGCCGATCTCGTGCAGGGCATGCGCAGCGGCGACCAGCACTTTCTTCGGCGTGCAGCCTCGATTGGGACAAGTGCCGCCGAGGTCGCGCTCCTCGATCATGGTGACCTTCAAGCCCGCTTTCCGCGTCGGCACGGTGACGCCGAACGCGGCATTGCCGCCGCCGATGATCACCACGTCATAGGCTTCGCCTGCCATCTCGCTTGCCTCTCAATATCTCAGCGCGCCGATTGTCGGGGCAGGGGAGGGGGAAAAGCCAAACACAAAGGGGAGAGGGAGCGTGAGAGGCGCGTGATGGGACGCTTGCCCGGAACCTAGCCTCGCTCCGAAGCCTCGCGCTGCCGGCCCAACCATGCCTTCACGTTAACGTTGCACTTGATGTCCCGCGTCCGCTCCCCATATGCGGCGCGCAAAGGAGAACCATAGAAGATGACCAGCCGCGTTGAGATCTTCCCACCGGGCACGAAGATCCCTGGCGAGAGCGCCGTAGAGTTCCTCAGCGGCCTCACGTCGCGCATGAGCCACGCGGAGCGGCTCGAGCAGGTTCGCTGGCTCGCCGGGCTGATGGACGACCGCTACGTCGTCCCGGGCACGCGGGTTCGCTTCGGCTGGGACTCGATCCTTGGACTCTTCCCCGGCCTCGGCGATGCGTTGACCAGCATCATCTCGTTGCTGATCGTGCATCACGCCTGGCAGGCAGGGGCATCCCCCTTCACGCTCGCGCGCATGATCGGCAACGTCGCCGCCGATTTCCTGCTCGGCTCGGTACCTTTCGTCGGCGATCTCTTCGATGTTGCTTTCAAGGCAAATCGGAGAAACGCGCGGTTGCTCGAGCAGCATTTGAAACGTCGAAACGATCGAGCGAGATATCGCTTCGGGAACTAGTATCGGGCGAGTCGCGTTTTGCCGGTATCATCAGTCTCGACGGGGTACCAACCATGCGCAAGACTGCTCTGATTTCAGTTCTTTCTCTCGTTCCCTCCTGCGTCGCCGTTGCCGCCTTCGGCGCGGCCCCGCTCACGGCCGCGTTCGCCGCCGAGGAAGCCAAGACCGACATGGTCGGGCCGTGGGAGATCGAGGCCACGTTCAAGGGCGATAAATTCGACCGCTGCTCGATCACGCGCAAGCTCGACGACGATATCGTTGCGAGCTTCGTGAAGACCGGCGATGGATTGACGCTCGAGCTCTCCTCACCGAATTGGAAGCTCGACCGTGGCAAGCTGTATCCCGTCAAAATGACGGTCGGCCCGGCGAGCTTCGACGAGCAGGTTTCCGCTGAGGCGAGTTCCGTCTCCTTCGACGTCAAGGACGAGAAATTCACGGCCGCGCTCCGCAGCGCGAGCGCGCTTAATGTCGTCGGCGCCGGCGCCACCATTCGCGTCCCGCTCGACAAGAGCACCGCCGCGTTCGATCGGCTCGATCAATGCGTGACCAAGAACGAGAGGGCGGTCGAAACAAACCCTTTTGTGGCGCCGGGCCGCCGGCCGTGAAGGCCGGCGCGCCGGAGGGCAAAGCCCAAGGATGCCGTGAGACGACGTCGGCTAACGGCGCCAAGTCCACGGGGCAGACCCAAGTGGTCGAGGATTCCAAGACGGTCGATGAGGCGAAACCGGTCAAGCCGGTCAAATCCAGGACCGCGCGATCACGCCTTCGACGGTCTTGGTTTGGAAAGGCTGATCTTCTGTCGGTCCTTGGCCGATAAAGGCCTTGATCGTCGCCCGGTAACGGAGGACGTAGCCGCCCGTATCGTTCTCCTCGCTCCAAACGTCTGTCGTGGTCTCCGACCGCGCCCTGAAGCCTTGGTCGGGGCGCTCGAAGGTCGCGGTCGAGGAGGTGAAGCCTTTGAGCGACAGTGGCTCGCCGATCACCATCTCGAAATTTTCCTCGGCGACCTGATCGACCCACAGCCCTTGGAGCGGGCCGCCATATTGGTATTTGCCGCTGTCGAACACCTTCCGCGTCAGAATGCCGGGCTTGCCGTTGATCGTCTCTGGGGAAGCCTTCCGCGTCGTTTCTGCCGGCCGTGCCTCGGCGAGTATGGGGAGATAGTCGTCGGGATTGACGTAGACTCCAGCCGACTTCTTCGGCAGCAATGCCTCGGCCTTCTTGTCTTCCTCCCGCGCCCCGCGCCCCGGCAGGGTAATCGCGCTCGCAGCTCCTGCCTCGCTTTCCCCTGTATGCAGCGTGACGGTCGCCGCTTCCGGCGACTCCCACAAAGTCGGATAGAAGGACGGCGACAGCGCAAGCCTGATGCGCCAACCCTTCTTGAAGCTGTGACCCATGAGGTTGAGGGTCACGCGAAAAGTGAAGGGTTCGCCAGGCACGACGCGCTCCGGGCTCGCGAGATCGCCGCTCCGGTCAGCGAGGTTGCAGAAGCGATAGCACACGAGATGCGAGGCCCCCGTTCTGGGGCTCACCTCGTTCAGCCTGATGGCCAGCGCGGCGATCGGCCGGTCGGCGGATAGCGTGAGGGTCACGACGGGCGCGCCGAACACGTCGAGATCCTCGCGCAGAGGATCGCTGTCGAAATAGAGCGAGGCACGATCGAAGCTTGCCTGATTGCCGGGGAGATCGTCGTTGCCGCATTCGCCCCACGAGCTCGTCTCTAGCATCTCGGTATCGATCACGGGCTTGCCCGAGCTCAGAAGCGTCACGTGGGATGAGGGCTTCTTGCCCAGCCGCTTGTTCGGCCGGAGATAGAGGACCATCTCCTTTACCCGCTGCTGCCAGAAGCCGTCCTCAGCCACCCACTTGCCCACTTCGTCGTCACACGTCGACTTGTTCGGCTCCTGCGAGGCGCCGAGCCACACGGGAAGCTGCGGCCATTGCCCTTCGGGCGGCGGCGTCTTCCCCTTGAGCCACCGGTCCCACCAATAGACGAGGATATAATGAAGCCAATCGACGCGAGGGCCCGGATAACCGTTGAACGGATATTTGTGGCCCCAAGCGCCGATCAGTCCGGCGACCGGCTTGCCGAGCGCGGTAAGTCCGGTCACCACATGTTCGACGGGGTTCTTGTAGCCGTCCTGCCAGCCCGACATGATGAACACCGGCACGCCGACATCGCCATAATGGCCGCGCACGGCCGTCGCGCTCCAATAGTCGTCGCGCGCCTGATGCCCGGCCCATTGCTTGAACCAGAAATCGGCGCTGTCGATACGTTCCTTCCACATCTCCTTCCACGCATCGCCGACCACCGCCGGATCGGGCGGCTGCGCGATCCAGCCCCACATCGAGGACGGCCAGCTTATGTTGTCGAACATCATCGCGCCGCCCATGTAGTGGACGTCGTCGTTGTAACGGTCGTCGCTGCCGTCGCAGACGATGACCGCCTTGAGCGCTGGCGGGCGGTCCTTGCGCGCCGCGACCATCAGCGAATTTATGGCGCTCCACGACTTTCCCATCATGCCGACATTGCCGTCGCAAGCGGGGTGCCCGGCGACCTGATTGATCACCTGCACGCAAGCGAGAAGCTCCTCCTCGCTGTACTCGTCAGTGAGCACGCCCTCCGAGTCGCCGGAGCCCGGCAAGTCCACGCGGAAGCAGAGATAGTCGTTATAGGCGAACCAGGGATACATCTTGGCATCGCCGATCATCGTGCCGTCGCGGCGCCGATAAGGATTGAACTCGACGATGGCCGGGCATTTGATGCCCACTTTCGCGGTCTCGGCGTTGTACCAGAAATGCCCCGCGAGCCTGATTGGCGCCTTGTTGGGAAAGGTCACCTCGAAGAACACATTCTCGGGGTCGGGAACCTTGTCGCGTACCTTGAGGAAGGCGTGCTCCTCGGCCTCTGCGGCCTCCGTGAATGGGCCGAGGCTGGGCAACGCCAGCGCGAGCGGAAACGCGGCGCTAAGCTTGAGCGCGTCGCGGCGTGACAGATAAGGGGTCTTGCAGGAGGACGTGGTCGATGCTCGGGCTTAGGTGAGGGGAGCGAACTATGCCACCTCGCCCGTAAGCCCCGCCAGCCTCTTTAGGGGGGTGTGTCCATGATCAACATCGGCGAGCAGACCGAGCCAATCGCTCGCGGGCTACGGCCGCTCAAGTTAGAACTGGCAACGCGATATGCTGGCGGACCGTGGCGATCAGACTGCCGGGATCGATCCGCTTGGCAATGAAGGCCGCGGCTTGGCCCCTGCCGATCAAGTCTCTGTTGATCGCGTGCTCGAGGCCCCTTTCGAGCGGCTTTGCGGTATAGACGACAACCGGAATGTGCTGCGTCGAACGTGTGCTCTTGATGCGGCTGAGAAGGTAATTGCCGCTGCCCCGCGCCATGTCGTAATTGGTGACGATGAGGTCGGGCTGGCTCTTGAGCGCGATCAGGAATCCTTCTACGCCGTTCGAGCCTTGGATGACCTCGACCGGATATTTCTGCAATCCCTGCGTCAGGAGCTTGAGCCTCTCGGGATCGTCGTCGACCAGAAGAATACGCGGGTTGCTCGTCTGCTGCACGACGGGCTCGACCTTGGGGTCCGGCGACTTGTTCCTGAGTATCTCGAAGATCAGCGGCTCGAGGTCGTTCCAGGTATCCTCGCTCTTATGGACATAGTAGGCGTGAAGGTCCTTGCAGCGCTGGATCGCTTCATCGTCCGACCGTCCGGTTAGCACGATGACCGGGACCGGAGCGAATTTCCGATCTGACAGCCGCTCCATCACCCTGAAGCCCTCGACGTCGGGCAGATTGAGGTCAAGGATGAGGAGGTCCGGCTTTGCCTTGCCGACCTTGAGTACCGCCTTCAGTCCGTCATAGGCAGTTTCCACCCGCATGCCGAGATGCCGGCACCTTAGCTCGAGATATTCCACGATGGTCGGGTCGTCGTCGGCGATGACGACGGACTTTCCCTCGAGGCTCGGCCTGCTGTGCGCCGCCGATAACGTGCTGCTGTCTGGCTGTTCTTGACGAACTGCTTGAGAATGAAGCCGATCGGACACGGGCGTTTGCTCTGACGTTGCGGTTAGGTAGCCGCGTCAGAGCATATGGGCCAAATCCTAACGGGTTCCTTAGAAGTGCATTAACTAAGCGCTAGCCTTTGCCAGAGCGTCGGCCTCGTCGTCGGTGAACACGCGGCTTCGCGTCAAGAAGCGCACTCCTTCCGGCGCTTCGAGCGAGAAGCCAGAGCCGCGGCCGGGCACCACGTCGATGATGAGCTGGGTGTGCTTCCAATAGTCGAACTGGTCGGCGTCCATATAGACCGGGCAGCCGCCTATCTCGCCGAGATAGACGTCGTTGCCGCCGACGCGGAATTCGCCTTTCGGGTAGCACATCGGCGCCGAACCGTCGCAGCAGCCGCCCGACTGATGGAACATCAACGGTCCATGGACGCGCTGCAAACTCTCGATCAGCTCGAGCGTAGCATCAGTTGCGAGAACTCGTTCGACCATAGCAAGGGCCTTTCCAACTCGCGATCGCCGGCCGGGGCCGGGCGGTTCCATTATAGCGTCCTTATGACAGGCGAGGCCCTTCCGTCTCGAATTTATATGCAGTGATGGGCACATTTCACGCCGGATCAATTTCTAAGGAGAACCGCCATGGGACGAGCAGAAGTTTCCGCGTGTACGCGGTCTTCGCTCTTTCTGATGGGCCAGGACGCCCACGGAAACTGGGTCGTTCAAGACCAGCGTGGCATGTGCGGCGGACTTTTCGCCGATCGCGTAACCGCGCTCCGCTTCGCGATGTACGAGAACGGGAATCGGCCGCAAGCCGTCGTCATGGTTCCGGGCGTTTTTGAGCTCGATATGAAGCGTGGCGCTGACAACGTTCACAGGCTGCCGCGCAATAGTGGCCTTCAGCACAACCGACGCGCCGCATAAATGGGGGCACCTTGGGGGGTCGCGCATTTCGCGCGGCCCCTCAAGACCGTAGACGGGACTCTCGCCTCCTAGAAGAAGCCGAGCGCCTTCGGGCTATAGCTCACCAGCACGTTCTTGGTCTGCTGGTAATGGTCGAGCATCATCTTGTGCGTCTCGCGCCCGATGCCCGATTTCTTATAGCCGCCGAACGCCGCGTGCGCGGGATAGAGGTGGTAGCAATTGGTCCACACTCGCCCGGCCTGGATCGCGCGGCCGAAATTGTAGGCGCGGTTGATGTTCCGCGTCCACACGCCGGCGCCGAGCCCGTACAGCGTATCGTTGGCGATCTGAAGCGCTTCCTCCTCGTCGTCGAAGGGCGTGACCGACAGCACCGGGCCGAAGATCTCTTCCTGGAAGATGCGCATCTTGTTGTTGCCCTCGAACACCGTGGGCTTCACGTAATAGCCCTCGGCGAGCTCGCCCTCGAGCTTCAAGCGCTCGCCGCCGGTCAGCAGCTTGGCGCCTTCCTTCTTGCCGATGTCGATGTAAGAGAGGATCTTCTCGAGCTGATCGTTGGACGCCTGCGCGCCGATCATGGTGTCGGCATCGAGCGGATTGCCCTGCTTGACCTTCTTCACCCGCGCGATCGCCTTCTCCATGAACTTGTCATAGATCGAGCGCTGCACGAGGGCGCGCGACGGGCAGGTGCACACCTCGCCCTGATTGAGCGCGAACATGGTGAAGCCTTCGAGCGCCTTGTCGAAGAAGTCGTCGTTCTCGGCCATCACGTCGGCGAAGAAGATGTTGGGCGATTTGCCGCCGAGCTCGAGGGTGACCGGGATCAGGTTCTCGCTCGCATATTGCATGATGAGCCGGCCCGTCGTGGTCTCGCCGGTGAATGCCACCTTGGCGATGCGCTTGTTCTGGGCGAGCGGCTTGCGGCCTCGATGCCGAAGCCGTTGACCACGTTGAGCACGCCGGGCGGCAGCAGGTCGCCGACCAAATCCATCATCACCATGATCGACATCGGCGTCTGCTCGGCCGGCTTCAGCACGATGCAATTGCCGGCGGCGAGAGCGGGCGCGAGCTTCCAGGTCGCCATCAGGATGGGGAAGTTCCACGGGATGATCTGGCCGACCACGCCGAGAGGCTCGTGATAGTGATAGGCGATGGTCTCGTGATCGATCTCCGACAGGGCGCCTTCCTGGGCGCGGATGCAGGCGGCGAAATAGCGGAAATGATCGATGGCGAGCGGAATGTCGGCGAAGCTGGTCTCGCGGATCGGCTTGCCGTTGTCGATGGTCTCGACCGCGGCGAGCACCGAGAGGTTCTCCTGCATGCGGTCGGCGATCTTGTTGAGGATCTCGGCGCGCTTGGCGGGCGCGGTCTTGCCCCAGGCGTCCTTGGCCTTATGTGCCGCGTCGAGTGCAAGCTCGATATCTGCCGCCTGTGAGCGGGCGATCTGGCACACCGGCTTGCCGGTGATCGGGCTGATATTGTCGAAATAGGCGCCAGCCACCGGCGCTACCCACTTGCCGCCGATGTAGTTGTCGTAGCGCGACCTGAGGGCCACGCGCGCATTCAGAGTCTCGATGACCTGATGAAGCATTGTTTTCTCCCTTGGACAAAAGCCGCTTTATGATTTTTCTGGGCCAATCCTGAGCCCCCACCTTGACCCGCGTCAAGGGGAACCTGAGACTTGCGCGGTTAGGCGTTGGGCTGAAGCGGGAACGCGGCAGCACGCTAGGCGTTCGGCCAATAAGTCAGCGGCTCTGGAGGACGCATGGCAAACCAAAGTGGTAGGAGTCCGGTGCTCGCCTTCGTGCTGGGGGCGGTGGTGGTTGGCTTGATCGTAGCGGGCTACGTCTATTATCAGCGCACCCACCGCGACGTGGTGAGGATCAACGTTCCCGGCTTCCAAGGCGAGATCTCCAAGGACAAAGGCATCGACATCGAAGTCGGCAAGCAGTAGGCGTTTGTCACAATTGGTTGTGATAGGCTGCGGCCCGCACGCAACCTGCCCGGTATCCTATATGCGTCTTGTCGTGCTGTACCTGCCTCTGCTGAGCATCCTAGCGGTCCAACCGGCTCTTGCTCAAACCGCGAACGGCATCACCGAAAAAGAGAACCGGCGGCTGCACCAAGCGCTCCAGCCTTTCGTCGTGCCGTCCGACTTGGCCCATGTCGAGCTCTCCTCCGATGCGCCGGTCGGTAACGACATCAATGACCGCGACCGCGACGGGCTGACTAACGAGGTCGAGAAGCGGCTCGGCACCAATCCCAACAACCCCGATACCGACGGCGATGGCCTTCTCGACGGCTGGGAAGTTCATGGTGTGAACGGCATTGATCTGCCGGGCAAGGGCGCCTCTCCGCTGCATAAGGATATCTTCGTCGAGATGGACGATATGCGCCGCGACAGCGCCGCTAACGGTCTTGGGCCGAACGACGCCGTCCTTGCCGCCATAGAGAAGATTTTCGTCGACGGGCCGGTGCCCAACCCCGACGGACGTGACGGGATCAATCTCCATCTCGAACGTGGCAACGAAGTGCCGTACGACGAAGTCATCGACAGTGAGGAGGAGTTCACCAAGATCAAGGCCGCGAGTTTCGATCCCAAGCGCGCTCCCGTCTATCACTACATGATCTGGGGCAACCGCTATTGGGACGATGATTCAAGCGGATACTCGTTCGAAGTCCCGGGATCCGACTTCGTGGTGACGCTTGGCGGCTGGAACGACGGCAATGGCGGGACCGATGGCGAGAAGATCGGCACGTTCGCACACGAGCTTGGCCACAATCTCGGTTTGATGCACGGCGGCTCGGACACCACCAACTACAAGCCAAACCACCTCAGCATCATGAACTATTTCTTCCAGACTGACGGCGTGCTGCGCGACGGCAAGCGCGTTTACGACTATCAGCGCTTCGCTCTGCCGACCCTGAAAGAATATCAACTCCGCGAAGGCAAGGGGCTGGGCGGCAACCCGAGGCTCCGGGGCTACACGACGGCGTTTTGGTTGACCCATGACAAGGCACAGCCGGTACCGGGGGCGGGCGCCATCGATTGGGATCACAATGGACGGATCGACCCTACCCCGCGTCGCCGCGACGTCAATGACGACGGGAAGTTTGGCACGTTGAAGAGCACGCCCAATGAATGGGCGATGCTCGTTTTCACCGGCGGCACGATCGGGAAGCGGCAGGACGTCACCACGTTGTTGAGCGTCGCGCGCTCGCAATATCGGCGGATGACCGGTCCCGAGCTGTCGCCGGACATGCAGCGCAAGATCCGCCAGAGCCTCACCCAGCCTTAGGAGGGTGGTCTGAAGGGTGGTTCCCCTCTCCCCCTGTGGAAGGGTGAGGGGTGATTCTTAGTTTGACGCGGCTTTGCCGCTTACCCCTCACCGCTGCGCAAATGCGCTCAAGTAGCGAAGCGGTAGCGCACTAAGAATGCGCAGTCGTGCTCCCCCACAAGGGGGGAGCGGAAAATTCCTATGGGATCAGCACCGCCGCGCCGGTCAATTCGCCTTCACGCAGGCGTTTGAGCGCCTCGTTGGCGTGGGCGAGCGGCATCGGCACGACCGTGGTCTTGACCGGCACCTTGGGCGCGAGCGCCAGGAACTCGCGCGCATCGTCGCGTGTCAAATTGGCCACCGAGCGGACGACGTGCTCCTCCCACAGGATCTCGTAAGGGAAGCTGGGGATGTCGCTCATATGGATGCCGCCGCACGCGACCACGCCACCTTTGCGTACGGCTCTGAGCGCCGCCGGCACGAGTGCGCCGACCGGGGCGAAGATGATGGCGGCATCGAGCGGCTCGGGTGGCATCTCGTCCGAGCCACCTACCCACACTGCTCCAAGCTCGCGCGCAAACTCTTGTGCCTTGGCGTCGCCGGCCCGCGTGAAGCCGTAGACCTCGCGCCCCTCGTGGCGCGCGACCTGCGCTACGATATGGGCCGCCGCGCCGAAGCCATAAATGCCGAGCCGCTTGCCCGGCCCTGCAAGCTTGAGCGAGCGGTAGCCGATCAGCCCGGCGCAGAGCAGCGGCGCGGCCTCCGCGTCGCTGTAGCCTTCGGGAATGGGAAAGACGTAGCGTTCATCCGCGACCGTATATTGGGCATAGCCGCCGTCGATCTGATAGCCGGTGAAGCGCGGATGGTCGCAGAGATTCTCACGGCCCTCGCGGCAATAGGTGCAGGTGCCGTCGGTATAGCCCAGCCACGGCACGCCCACGCGCTCGCCGCGAGCAAAGCCTTCGACATCTTCGCCGGGCACTTCGACGTGCCCCACGATCTCATGGCCGAGCACGAGCGGGAGCTTGGGATGGGTGAGTTCGCCGTCGAGCACGTGGAGATCGGTGCGGCACACCCCGCAGGCCGCGACCTTGATGAGGATCTGGTGCGGCCCCGGTGTGGTCACCGGCAGCTCTGCCGCGTGGAGCGGTTCGCCGGCGCGCTCCAGCACCATCGCCTGCATCGTTTGCGGAGGCATATCTATCCCGCCGCCTTGGCGGCTTCGAGGCGCTGCGCGCGCTCTCGCAAAGTATCCTCAAGGCGCTTGAGCCAGCTCATATCCTCGCCGCGACCCTCGCGCATGTCGCGGATCAGGTTTAAGTTTCGCGCGGTCGTCTCGAGTTCCCACGAGGCGCGCGCCACGGAAAGCGCCTCACCGAGCTTTTCCTCGGCATCGTCTTCATCGCGCGCGAGCACGGCAAGCTCGAGCAGCGTGGCGTGGTCCCAATAGTCCGGCGCACGCGCCGCCTTGCGCGAGGCCGAATAGCGCACTACGGGCAGGATCTCGGCCTGGCGCGGGTCGGCCTTCGGCATCATCTCCATCAGCGTCACCGCGTTGATGCCGGGATAAGCGTCGCGCCAGTCCGCCTCGAAGCCGGCGAGATAGGCGTCAACGGCATTTTTGAGCAGGGCGCGCGCCTCCGGCAGCCCCTCTTTCTTGGCGAGGTCCCAGCGGTCCTTGTAGATGCGGCCGAGAAGAGCATTGGTCTCGCTCGATGGGCCGAATTCGGCGATCACCTCGGTCAGCACCTTCTCGGCGTCGGCGAAGCGACCCTCGCGGTTGAGCGCGAAGCCGAGCTGCTCGCGCATCATCCTCGCGCGCTTTAGCGGCAGCGGCATGCGCTCATAGAGATCGATCATCGCCTTGTGCGCCTTCACGTCGCGGAGCGAGAGAAAGAGATCGACCACGACGCCCGACTCGACCTCGAGCAAATTGGCGAGCGCCGGCTCGCCCGCGACCGCTTGCACGGCGTCGGCGCCCTGCTTCACCGCCTCACGGAGCCGATTCTTGTATTTCTTCGAGTAGTCGTACTGCGAGCGGAAGGAATCAGTCTTGCTGTGGTCGACCTCGACGCGCGGCATGTCCTCGATGAGCTGGAAGATCGGACTGTCGTCATACGGATTGCCACGCGCAGCGATCAGCTGGTCGGAGATCGCGGCAATGACGCTTTCCGCGCCGACCGGCTCGCCCAAACCGTCGGTCTTGTAAGCGATGCCGCGCACGAGAGCGATGTCGAACGGCAGCACCGTGCCCTCGCCGAACACGATCACCGTCGAGCGCGGCCGCATCGCGTGACGGATGCCGAGCTCGTAGAACACGTTCGGATTGGCGCCGGTGATGTCGGCCACGGCGTAGTGGCAGAGCATCAGCCGCTCGAACATCGGTTTGTGGATGGTGCCGCCGATCTTCTCCTCGTCGGCTCGGATCGGCTCGAGCCCGGCGCGGGCCACCGCCGGTGCGATGACCTTCTCGTAGACGGAATCGAAATTGGTCACGCGGCCCGCGGCGTCGAGCTTCTTGCCGAACGGCATCAGCACGAAACAGAGCGGCGCGAGCGTTTCGATCTCATCCACGAGTGGAATCCTCAAGACCCAAGCTAGTTCTCGTTGCTCTTGATCGCGGCCTGGATCGAGGCATCCGGCTTGCCGAGCCATTGCTCTTTCGAGCCACCGGTGACGAGCAGGCCCCAGGCTTGCTTTCCCGCCGGCGCGAACAGCGCAAAGAGCTGGTTGTCGCCGCAATCATGCGTCTTGCAGACAAAGGCGACCACATAATCCTTGCCGCCGAGCTGGACGGTCTTGGACGGATTCGATGGTCCGTCGAAAGTCTTGGCGTAGTTGGCCACCCAGGAGGGCACGTGCTCGTTCGCCAGCATCGCCTTCCATGCGGCGAGATAGGCGGGCTCCTTCAGCATGTCGAACAGATAGGGATCTTTGTCGAGCGCGTTGGCCGCGGGCGCGGCGAGGAGCAGCACGGCAAGAACGAGACGTCTGATGATCATCGTGACCTCCATGACAACTCCCCGCGCGCTCATTCTACCCTGCCGGCGTCCTTGCAGCCTATGGTCGTCCCGTAAGTGCCGAGGCTTATGTTGGGCTGCTTGTCGGGGGTCACGAGAGCGTGAATCGTCCCGGCGGCGAAGCAATAATAGCGCGCAGCAAGCAGCGTCTGGTCGCGGCCCGACCTGAAGCGCGCCGAGCGCGAGATCATGTCCATTTGGGCCCGCGCCGAGTTCGCGATCGCGCGCGCGTTCTCTATGGCCGAGGCCGGCGTCGAGGGGTCTGCCGCGCCTAGCGCGGCGTCGATGCCTTCAACGCTTAGGCTCTTGAGCACCAGGCAGTTCTCGCCCGCGATGTAATCCTTATAGGCGTCTGAGCCCGCGATCGGCGCGAGAAGGCTGTCCTGCGCCTCGACCAGCCGATCAGCCGTTGCGCTCAAATCCTTGCCGGCATCGCCGAGAATGGTCATGACCTCGTCGCGATAGGCGAGCCACGCTTCCGGTGTGATCTCGCTTGGCGCGGCACCGGAGGCAAACATGACGATGTCGCACGCCTCGAGGTTCTTGAAGGCGAGCACCGGTCCCGTTTGCGCGATGACGGCGAGCGCGGCGAGTGAGGCGCGGAGCGCGCTCACTCCAACTCTTCGCGGAGCCGTTCGAGCAGCGCCGAGCGGTGCACGGCGGGCTGCAATTGGTAGCGGTAATAGCCGACCATGTCCTTGACGCGCTGGAATTGGAGCGGCGTGAACTGCTTCATGCAGGCATCGTCGGAGTAATCCATGTAGTTCTCTACGGGATTGAAGCGGGTCTCGTTCTCGCAACTGGATTTCTGTCCGAGCGGACAGCCCGCCGCGGAGTTGGCTTCGTAGGCGGTGTCGGTGATTTCATCGCCCGGGTCGTTGCAGCCGTTCTCGAACGTATGGAACAGCCCACACCAATGACCGATCTCGTGCACCGCCGTCATGCCGAGATTATAGGGAGAGTCCTGATGCGACTCGGGCAGCGACATCTGGTTGATGACGACGCCGTCCATCACCGGATAGGCGCCGAGATACCAGGGGAAGGTCGCCCAGCCGAGCAGCCCGTCCGGCAGATCGGCGGTATAGAAATTGAGCGAGCGGTCGGTCGCCTTGCCGAGCTCGGCCTTCATCGTCGCCTCCTCAGGCGTCGAGATCCCGACGCGATACCATTTGGCATTCTTGGTGCGATCGACGCCGACCATCTGGAACTCGAGCAGGGCTGGTTCATAGACCTGATTGAGCAGCGCGATCTGCGCCTCGAGCTGGTGGTCCGGCAAATTGCCCGCCGCCCCGTCATGGATGATGTGGAAATGGACCGGAACGACCGTCTTGGTGTTGAAGTCGATATTGTTGCTGCGGAGCGCCGAGCGCACGCGCTGCGTCCGTCTGATGTCGTAGAGCGTCGGCAGTGGCGTCCCACAGCGCCGTCCGCTCGACACGAACGCCTTGCGGTTCGCGTATTCGGTGCCGCCTACCTTGATCGGTGCGTCGTCGTCGGCGGCGAAGGCGCCCACCCTCGTCACCGTACTTGCGAGCGCCGCGCAGACTGCGCATGTCATGAAGTCGCGCCGGTTCATTACCGTCCTGTCCTATCGATGATGGTTGAGGGGAGGCATTTGGGCTCCGGACGAGACCGGACGGCAAGGCGTACTGCTTGTGGTCATGGCTTCGGCCGGCAACGCTGACATTTCGGCCGGGGAGCCTATCGCGAAACCGCCAGGGCGTCACGTTAAAGGGCGGCAATCTCTCCCATCGGGGACGCGGCCTCGGCTAGTGCCTGACGAGTGGCCAGCCCTGGATACTCAGGCGAAGCACCGTGACGGGCGTCTCGGGGGCCGCCTGATGCGCGCCGGAGGGCTTCGGCATCACCTCGCCGAGCAGCAGTCGCTCCGGCACGAGCGATGACGCCGACCAGAGTGCCGCAAAGGAAAGGCGGCCGAACCTCACTCTATCTGACGTCGCCTCGTCGAACAGAGCGAGCGCGTTCCGCCTGTCGGCGTCTCGGCGCATGGCATCTCCCGTCCAGCACATGGCATCGCCATAGGTCGCTTGCTCATGGGCGTCGAGCAGGCGGGGATTGCGCGCCCAGCGAATGAGCTCGCGCACTTGCTCTCGCGGCGCCAATTCCGTGAGGCTCGCGCATAGCTCGCGCAGTTCCTCTGCCGGCTCGAGCTGGGCGAGGATCGCTTTCGCGCGGACGCCAGCGCCGATCAGTTCATCCTTCATGGAAACGAGCGCTTTCGCCGGCCCCGAGCTCGCCGAGCGCAGGATCAGAGTAACGGCAAGCGGTGCTGAGACATGGTCCTTGGCGCGCTCGATGAAGCGCGACACCATCTCGATGTGCCGATCGATCTCGGCCTGTCTGAAATCCCTCGCAACTCCCGAACCGGCCACAATGCGCATGTTCCCCCTCGCATTTTTGTGGAAGTGGCTTGCCGGGCAGACGCTAATGGCGCTTGGCCGTGGCCTGCTATGAATAGCAACAACAGGGTTAAGGAAGGCTTGATCGAAGCCCTTTTTCGATACGCCAAACGCTTCAGGCCTCTGCCGTGGTGGCCGCATCGGCCACGGCTTCCCTTGGTTGAGCCCGGGCGAGAATCCCCATTTCGCAAGCCCCGGGCGCTTGCGCCCCGAATCCGAACGCCGAACCTCAGACTTGGTTCACCCTCCTGTCATGTTTTTTCGCAGCGGTCTTGGCTATCGACCAGATCGCATGGTCGGAACCAAAGCGGGCCAAATGGATTTTACCTATCGGCGCTGGCGCTGCTCCCCCGTCATTAAAGTCGGCTAGTGCCAATTCCATCGTTGGGAGTACGGAGAAGCCCGGCCTGACCCCCGTAGACCGGGCTTCTTCTTTGGGTGCCTCTGCCGGCGCCTGTCAGCGCCATCCCCCACCGTATGCCCATGCCCAAAATGGCTCTCCCCCCAGAAGCGGTACAAAGATTTTTTGCACCAATGACAGGTATTACGGTGCGCCGCAGAGGAGAGGGCGCATGGTGGCTTGGCTCGTACTGATTGGGATCGTGCTGATCCCCACCGCTGGCTTCCTCCTGTGGAGCTGGCGAAGCTTCCGCAATGACATGGCCCTGATGCGAACGACGGAGACGACACGGGCGGCCGACGTCGCCAAGCTCGCTGCGGGAAGCCTGGTCGAGGTCAAAGGCAGGCTCCGCTGCGCCTCTCCGGTGACCGGCGAGTTGTCGCAAAGTCCATGCGCTCATTTCGTAGCCACCGTCGAGCGTGACTACGAGGTCTTGGAATATGACGCCAAACGCCAGACCTCCTACCGCGCCCGCAAAACTGAAATCGTGCAGTCGAACACCCTCTTTGTGCCGTTCGAGATCGAGGATGAGAGCGGCAGGGCCGCCGTCTCATCCGCGGACGCCATCATCGAAGGGATCGAAACGGTCGCCCGCCAACATGCCCATCAACGTGAAGATGGGAACGCGAGCGTAATGCAGGCCGCGCTCGGCAGCCCGGACCAAGCCGATCGGACGCTCGACTTCCGCTACAAAGAGATGCACCTGCCTCTCGACGCCGAGATCTATGTGCTCGGCGTGGTCGGCAAGGACCGTTGCATTGGAGCCCCGGAGCCCGGAGCCAAGGGGCAGCGCTTCCTCATCAGCGTCAAATCGGAAGAGACACGCGCAGCCGAGCTCGGCGACAAGAGCAGATGGATGCTAGGCCTTGGCGTCTCCTTTCTCGTTGGTGCCGTCGTCTGTCTCGGATCGGCCTATTGGTCGGCAGAGACGGGCTTTAGCGTAGAGGCCCCGAAAGACATCCTGCAAAACGACACCTGGTGGTAGCGCGGAGGAGGACTGAAGCTCGCCCGGCGGCGCAACCCAGGGCTTCGACAGCAATTGGCATGCGGCGTGGTACCGCATTTCACTGCCAGCATCTTTCCCTATTCGAGAGCTAGGCCGTATCCTACCCAACGTATCCAAGGCCGAACTCTTATGCGCCTCTTCGCTGCGCTCGTCCTTCTTCTCGTCTCGGTGACTGCTTCTGAGGCCGCCCCCAACGTCGTCGTCATCATGACCGACGATCAGGAGGACACGGGCTCGATGGCCTATATGCCGAAGCTGCACGCGCTCCTCGCTGAACAGGGGCTCACCTTCACCAACAGCTTCGTCAACCTGCCGCTTTGCGCCCCGAGCCGCGCCTCCTTCTTCACCGGGCTCTGCGCTCACAATACCGGCATCAAGGCTAACAATCCCGTCGATGGGGGCGGTTGGGAAGCCTTCAAGGACAGGGAGGCTGACGCGCTGCCTGTCTGGCTCGGTCGCGCCGGCTACAAGACGGCCCTGCTCGGCAAATATGTCAATCGCTATGGCCAGCAGAGC
>DATJZL010000113.1:0-5404 GCA_035499115.1 Methyloceanibacter sp.
GAGCCCTCCGGGAGGCGGGCTCCAGCATTGCGCGATGCGGGCCCTAAGAGCGTCGATCTCGTTGACCGACATGGTCATTTCGGTTCCGTTCGACTGGCCTTTCACTTTTTTTGGGGGTGCGCCGTCATCGGGCACGACCGGCTTCGCCTCATCCGTCGCATCGGGAATCTTGTTGAGGAGCGCCGCGATTCTGTCGGCGTTGAAGTCGCGCTTCTTGGGAGCTGGCTTGGCCGGCTTCGGCTTGGCGTCGGCGGTCTTCTGCGGCTCGGCCTTCTTCTCCGCGGTCTTGGTGTCGGGCTTTGGCTTATCGTCCTTGGGCCTGTCGGGCTTGGCATCGGTAAGCGCCGCCGTCTCGTCGGGCGGCTTAGGGGTCGCCTCCTTCACCGCTTGCGGCTTTGGCTCCTTGGGCTTGCCGGCAAGCGCGGCATCGTCCTTGGCGTCGGCGTCGCCCGCCTTGAGCTTGGTGATGTCCGACGGCGGGGCGGCGAGGTCGATGGGGATGGCAAGCGGAGTCCGATCCACCTTCGCCGAGGAGAAGGCGACGAGGGCAAAGAGCAGGATCGCCGCATGCAGCGCTGCCGAAATGAAGGTGCTTCTGCCCATAACCCTCGTCTTGCTTCGACCTATTGCGACTGAGTTGGGGCCACCGGCTCGGTGACGAGTGTCACCGGAATGCCCGCAGCCTTGATCCGGGCGAGCACCTTGGCGACGCTTCCATATTGCGCGCGGTCATCGCCCCTGACCTCGACGCGGTCGCCCGCGCCTGAGTTCCTGATAGCAGTCAGTTTTGGCACAAGTTCGTCAAAAGAGATTTCGCTGTTCTGGAGAAACACCTTGCCATCGGGGTCTATGGTGATGGCGAGCGCCTGTTTCTGCTCCTCGATCGGGCCTGCCTCTGTCTTAGGCAGATCGACCTTTGGCAGATCTGGCTTCGACTCCATGTTGAGGCCGACCGTCAGCATCGGCGCCGTCACCATGAAGATGATGAGCAGCACGAGCATGACATCGACCATGGGGGTGACGTTGATCTCGCTCATCGGCTGAGACGAGCGCCGGCGCGCCCGCCGGCTCGACAGCGATCCTCCTGGTTGTAGGCCTGCTCCCATGGGTCGCCCTCACGCGGTTTTGTCAATTTGGCGCGAAAGGATGGCTGAGAACTCGTCGGCAAAGCCTTCGAGACGGGCCGCATAGCGCGCCACTTCGCTGTTGAATTTGTTATAGAAAATTACGGCAGGAATAGCGGCGAGCAGACCGAGCGCGGTCGCGAACAAAGCTTCTGCAATGCCCGGAGCGACCACGGCGAGGCTTGTGTTCTTGCTGACGGCGATCGCCTGGAAGCTCGTCATGATACCCCACACCGTGCCGAACAGTCCGACGAAGGGCGCGGTCGAGCCGACGGTCGCAAGGAAGGTCAGGCGGCGTTCGAGCCGCTCGACCTCGCGCGAGATGGTGACGTCCATGACCTTCTCGACTCGGAGTTGGACGCCCGGCATTGGTCGCGCACCGCGGTCGCCTTCGCGCTCGGTCGTCGAGCGCTTCCATTCGCGCATGGCCGCGACGAACAGCGCCGCCATGCCAGTGTTCCGCCGCTGCGACAGCGCCTGATAGAGCTCCTCGAGCGACTGCCCGGACCAGAACACCTGCTCGAACTTGTCGGTCTCTTTGCGCGTCTTGGCGTAGAGGAAGAGCTTCTCGAGGATGATCGCCCAACTCCAGATCGAGGCGAGCAGGAGCCCGATGATCACGAGCTTGACGACGATATGGGCGTTCTTGAAGAGCTCGAAGATCGAGAGATCGACGGCGACATCGGTCGGGTTCATGGCGGCCTCGTGGCATGAGCTCAAACGGTGCCGGCTCGAGCGCAAGACCTCGAGCAAGCGGCTCGCCCCGCGGTCTTGACCGCGGCGCTATCGACAGTCACCGATAGACCGCCTCTTCGCTCGCGAAGCCGACCTTGTGCGAGCGAATGTGACTAAACTTGGGTCGATTTACCCTAACAACCCCCGTGAGGCGTCGCTTGCGGCGAGACGCTTTACCGGCATCCGCTACGTTTCACGTGCTTGGTTAACGAATCGTTGAAGCGCATGTCTCACGAGTGCGCCCAATCGCTGCGGCTTGCCCGAGCCCCCGACGAGCACGACGGTGACGACGGCGCGGACAATGAGCGTTCCGTCGCGCAAGACGTCCTGGCGGAGCTTGAGGCTCGCGCTGCCGATCTCGGCGCATGTGGTGACGATTTCGAGAACATCGTCCATGCGGCCGGGCTTGAGATAATCGATCGCGATATGGCGCACGACGAAGATGGCCGGCTCGCCCGCTTGCGGATTTGCCAGACCCTTCGCGTCGATGCCGAGCAGCCTGATGAAGTCCGAGCGCCCGCGCTCGCAGAATTTGAGGAAGTTCGCGTGATAGACCACACCGCCGCAATCGGTATCCTCGAAATAGACGCGGATCGGCAGCACATGCGTGTTGCCATCAATCCTGCCCGCGAGGTCCGGCCAGACCCTCCTCGTCATTCGTCGCCGCCGTTGAACAGGGGAAACTGGGTCGCAGCTTGCGCCGGCTGGTCGAGACCGAGATGAGCGAAGGCTTGGCCCGTCAGCACGCGGCCGCGCGGCGTGCGCGCGATGAAGCCCTGCTGCAACAGATAAGGCTCGATGATCTCCTCGATCGCGTCGCGCGGCTCCGACAGACCGGCGGCGATGGTCTCGACCCCGACCGGCCCGCCACCATAGTTCACCGCGATCAGACGCAAATAACGATGGTCGAGCGCATCGAGCCCGCGCGCGTCGACCTCGAGCTGCGACAAAGCGCCGTCGGCGATTCTCGCATCGACCGAGGCCGCTCCCGCGACGGAAGCGAAATCGCGCACGCGGCGGAGCAGCCGTCCCGCTACGCGCGGCGTGCCCCGGGCGCGCCGCGCAATCTCGTGTGCGCCCTCTCCCGTCAGAGGAAGCCCGAGCAACCGGGCGCCACGCCGCACGATCTCCTCAAGCTCCTCGACGCCGTAAAATTCGAGCCTTATCGGGATGCCGAAGCGCTCCCTGAGCGGCGTGGTGAGGAGACCGGTGCGGGTCGTGGCGCCGATCAGGGTGAAGCGCGACAAGTCGATGCGGACCGAGCGCGCCGCAGGGCCTTCGCCGATGATGAGGTCGAGCTGGAAGTCCTCCATGGCGGGATAGAGGATCTCCTCGACCGCCGGGTTGAGGCGGTGGATCTCGTCGATGAAGAGGACGTCGCGGTCCTCGAGATTGGTCAAGAGCGCGGCGAGGTCGCCCGCCTTGGCGATCACGGGTCCTGAGGTCGCCCGGAAATTCACCCCGAGCTCGCGCGCGACGATCTGGGCGAGCGTCGTCTTGCCGAGGCCCGGGGGACCAGCGAACAACACATGGTCGAGCGCCTCGCGCCTCGCCCGCGCCGCCTCGATGAACACTTTCAGATTGGCGCAGACCTTGGGCTGGCCGATGAACTCGGACAGCACCTGCGGCCTGAGCGAGGT
Organism: Methyloceanibacter sp.; assembly: GCA_035499115.1. Classification (GTDB taxonomy): domain Bacteria; phylum Pseudomonadota; class Alphaproteobacteria; order Rhizobiales; family Methyloligellaceae; genus Methyloceanibacter. The sequence continues at coordinate 3,500 of DATJZL010000113.1, forward strand.
TTCGCCCTGGTCCTCCTCGCGCCTCGCCGCTTGAAGCATCCTCTCGCTCATTGGGCGAGCTCCCTAAGCCCAAGCCGGATCAGCTCCTCGGCGCGCGTTTCGCGCCCTGCCTTGCCGATCGCGGCAGAGACGGCGGCCGCGGCCTCGCCATGGGCATAGCCGAGATTGGTGAGTGCCGAAACGGCGTCGCGCGCGGCAAGCCCCTCAGGCAGCACGGCGACGGGGCCGAGCCCGCCGCCGGGCCTAATCGCCGGCGCGAGCGAGGGCATCTTGTCCTTGAGCTCGGCGACGATGCGAGCCGCGACCTTGGGACCGACGCCCGGCGCGCGCGCGACCTGTCCCTTGTCCTGCAACGCTACGGCGTTGGCGAGCTCATCGACCGAGAGCGTGCCAAGCACGGCGAGCGCAATTTTGGCGCCGACTCCTTGCACCGTCTGCAACGCGCGGAACCAGGCGCGCTCATGCTCGGATGCGAAGCCGTAGAGCCTGATCTCGTCCTCGCGCACGTGAGTATCGATGGCGAGCGTGACGCTCTGTCCAATGGGCGGAAGCATGCTCAATGTGCGCGCGCCGACCGTCACCTCGTAGCCCACCCCGCCCACATCGACGATCACCGCATTGGGCGTGACCTGATCGAGCCTGCCGGTGAGCTTGCCGATCATGGCAGAGCCCTCACGCGCGCGACCGCGACCCTTGCTTCGAGCTCGGTCCAGCTCCGCGAATGGGCATGGGTGATGGCGATGGCGAGCGCGTCGGCGGCATCGGTGCTGTCGGGGGCCGCGCGCGGCAGCAGGCATTTCACCATGGCGCGGATCTGGCCCTTGTCGCCATGGCCGGCGCCGACCACCGTCTTCTTCACCGCGTTCGGCGCATATTCGGCGATTGAGAGCCCGAGCAGCGCCGGCGCGAGCATGGCAATCCCGCGCGCCTGGCCGAGCTTGAGCGTGGCCGAGGCATCGCGATTGACGAAGGTCTGCTCGATCGCCGCCTCGCGTGGGGAGAGCCGCGCCAGCACCTCGGAAAGGCCGTCGAAAAGCTGGCGGAGCCGATACCCGAGGCTCTCGGCGTCGTCCGACACCACCGAGCCGCAGGCCACGTAGACGAGCCTCACCCCATCGCTGTCGATCACTCCCCAGCCGGTGCGCCTGAGCCCCGGGTCGATGCCGATGATGCGAATCGCTTTGCCGCTCATGCCTCGGTGATAGCACGAGCGCGCGGCTGAGAGGACGGACCTTCGCCCCGCCGATCCCATGAACACTGGCTGAACGGCCGGTTCAAAGCCCGTTCAAAGCCAATCCTCCATCATGGTCGCTATCGAGCCGAGGAAGACCCGGCAGTCGACCAAAATTGGAGAACCGACATGACCTTACGCATTTTTCTGATCGCAGGCGCCGCGGTCCTAACCCTTGGCACTGCCTCCCTCCCCGCTTTCGCCGGCGGCTCAGCCATCCACATCGAGCAATATGGCGGGGACAACGAGTTCGGCGGCGGCCAGCATGGCCATCGCAACCGCATCACCCTCTACCAGAACGGCTACGGCAACTCATCGATCAACGATCAGACCGGCGCCTACAACAAGGCGGTGGTCGGCCAAGAGGGCTATGGCAACTCCGCCGACACGCTTCAGCTCGGACGCCACAACATCGTCGGCGTCGCCCAGTTCGGCACCGGCCACACCGCCGTCACCACGCAGGACGGCAACGGCAACGCCATCGGTGTGATTCAGGCCGGCCACAACAACGACGCCCACGTCACCCAAGTCGGACACGGCAACGTTTCCGTCATCGTCCAGGATTGACCCACAGCGACGAGAGGAGCGCGCGAGAACGCGCCTCTCGCCCTCGCTCAACGATTGGAGGTTTGACCATGACCAGGATATTGGCCCCCCTCGCGGCAGTGTTGCTT
>DATJZL010000114.1:0-5403 GCA_035499115.1 Methyloceanibacter sp.
GAAGGCCACAAGCAATTTTTGCGGCCAGGCTGCAACGAATGCCACGGCGGCACTGGCGGCGGCGGCATCTGCCCTCCCTTGACGCAAGGGGCTTGGTTCTGGGGCAACACGGACGACGTGCTGTTCCGGCTGATCACGCTCGGCTCGGCCGATCTGGAGAAGCAAGGCTATAAGCGCCTGGGTTATGGCAGCGTGCACGCGCCGATGCCGCCCATGGGCATGACCATCAAAACCTCCGACGATCTGTGGAAGATCATCGCCTGGATCCGCTCGATCAATCCGCCGGGATCCAATCCCCCCGATAAGGTTCTGCCGCAGGAATAGCCGCACAGGCCTTGGCAGGAGACGGCGAAGGCGCCAAATTCCATGCCATGTATACCGTCAAGGAGATCTATTACACGCTGCAAGGCGAAGGCGCCCAGGCCGGGAGGCCTGCCGTGTTCTGCCGCTTTGCCGGCTGCAATCTCTGGTCAGGCCGCGAGGAGGACCGCGCCGCGGCGACTTGCAATTTCTGCGACACGGATTTCGTCGGCACCGACGGTCCGGGCGGCGGCAAATTCGCGGACGCCGATGAGCTGGCAAAAGCCTGTCGCGCCACCTGGCATGGCAATTCGGGCACGCCTCCCTTCGTCGTGCTGACCGGAGGCGAACCGATGTTGCAAGTGGACGGGGCTCTAATCGCGGCGCTGCACGATGCAGGGTTCCAGATCGCTATCGAGACGAACGGCACGTTGCCCGTGCCTCGCTCAATCGATTGGATCTGCGTAAGCCCAAAAGGTGGCGCGCCGCTCGCTCAGCGCTCGGGCGATGAGCTGAAGCTCGTCTACCCACAAAGTACGCTCGATCCGCGCGTGCTGGAGACCCTCGACTTCCGCCACTTTCTGCTTCAGCCGATGGATGCTGGCGCCGACTCGCCGGCCAATCTCCGCTCGGCGATTGACTATTGCCTCGCCCATCCCAAATGGCGGTTGAGCGTGCAGACCCACAAGCTGTTAGGGCTGCCGTAAGCTGCCCTGGCAGGGACACACAAAATCCCCTAAACGACTGCCATGCGTATCTACAAAGAGTTCACTTTCGAGGCCGCGCATTTCCTGCCGTCGGCGCCGCCCGGACATCCGAATGCGCGGGTGCACGGACATTCCTTCCGCGTGCGCGTCACCATCGACGGCGAGCCCGACGACAAGACCGGCGTCATCATGCACCTCGACGACGTCGAGGCGGCACTGGCCGACGTGCACGAGGCGCTGGATCACCGCATGCTCAACGAGGTCGAGGGTCTCTCTCAGCCGACGCTCGAGCGGATCGCGATGTGGCTGTGGGACCGCCTGCATAACCGCCTGCCCGGTCTTGCCGAGATCGTGATCGCGCGCGACTCCTGCCGTGAGGGTTGCATCTATCGCGGCCCCGCGCCGCGCCTCGCAGCGGAGTAGAACCATGACACGCAAGATCAGCGGATTGAAGCAACTCGGCGCCAAGACGCCCATTCCGAAATCGCCGGCAGAGGCCGAGCTTGAGCGCGTGGCCAATCCGCATCAAGACACGTCCTACGTGGCGCGCTTCACCTGCCCCGAATTCACCTGCCTCTGCCCAATCACCGGCCAGCCCGACTTCGCGCATTTCGTCATCGATTACGCGCCCGAGGCGTGGCTCTTGGAGTCGAAGTCGCTCAAGCTCTATCTCGCGAGCTTCCGCAACATTGGCGCCTTCCACGAGGATGCGACCGTCGGCATCGCCAAGCGCATCGTCGCGCTGATCGAGCCGGCGTGGCTGCGCATCGGCGGCTATTGGTATCCGCGCGGCGGCATCCCCATCGACGTGTTCTGGCAGCACGGGACGCCGCCCGAGGGCGTGTGGATTCCTGACCAGGGGATCTCCCCCTATCGCGGCCGCGACTAGAGCCGCTTCACCAATCGATCGATGGCGATGAGTTCCGCAAGCAGCGGCTCAAGTTCTTTCAGCGGCACCATGTTGGGTCCGTCTGACGGCGCTTTGTCGGGATCTTGATGGGTCTCGATGAAGAGACCCGCAACACCCACTGCTATGGCCGCCCGCGCGAGCACCGGCACGAAGCGCCGCTCGCCTCCACTTCGTTCCCCCTGCCCCCCAGGCTGTTGCACCGAGTGGGTCGCATCGAAGATCACCGGCGCTCCCGTCTCGGCGAGAATAGGCAGCGCGCGCATGTCGGAGACGAGCGTGTTGTAGCCGAAGGAGACGCCGCGCTCGGTGACGAGCACGTTCGGATTGCCCGCACCCACGACCTTGGCGACCACGTTTTTCATGTCCCAGGGCGCAAGGAACTGCCCCTTTTTGACGTTGACCGGCTTGCCGGTCGCGGCAGCCGCGAGCAAGAGGTCGGTTTGGCGGCAGAGAAAGGCTGGGATCTGCAGAATGTCGACGGCCTCGGCCGCGGGAGCGCACTGCTCCGGTTCATGCACGTCGGTGACCACCGGGAGTCCGACGCTCTCCCTGACCTCCGCAAAGATCGGAAGCGCCTCGGCGAGACCGAGCCCACGGGCGCTTGCGGCGCTCGTTCGGTTCGCCTTGTCGAAGGAGCTCTTATAGACGAGGCCGATGCCGAGTCGCGTAGCGATGGCCTTCAGCGCTCCGGCCGTTTCGAGAGCGTGCGCCCGGCTCTCCAGCACGCAGGGGCCGGCGATCAGCGCAAATGGCAAGCTTTTGCCGAACTTGGCTTTTCCGATCGCCACGACCGGGCTCGGAGCGAGCTTAAGGGCTTCATTCATGGCCGGACCATGGGACGCCAATCGCCGTGCGTCAACGCTCGAGACGGAGTCGATCAGGGCTCTGTCCGGTTCCATTTCGGGCGGTTCCGCTCGTAGCGGCTCTTGACGCTCGGGAACTCAGGCAGCCAAGGCTCGCGGCGGATGGTCCACAGCTCGTAGCTCGGCGCGAAGAGACCGGTCTCGTCGAACGATCCTGGATAGAGATAGAGCTCGTCCCCGCGTCCCCATGTTGAATAAACCGGGGCGCCGCAAGATGCGCAGGAATAGCGCCGCGCGTGCTCGGAGCTTGCGAACTCGATCACGTCGCCCGTGACCGTGACGGCCTCAGTGGGGAACACCGCATAGAAGTTGAACGGAGCGCCATGCGCCTTCCGGCAGGTCAGGCAGTGGCACACGCCGACGCGATAAGGCTCTCCGCTGGCCTCGAAGCGTACCTTGCCGCAGGCGCACCCGCCTTTGTGCAGGCTGTCTGACATTGCCCGAGGTTACACCAGCCGGCTCTGCTCCACCGCTGCCCCGATAAAGGAGGCAAAGAGCGGGTGCGGGGCGAAGGGACGCGATTTCAGCTCGGGATGGAATTGCACGCCGATGAACCAGGGATGGTCGGGCACCTCGACGATCTCTGGCAGCAGTCCGTCAGGCGAGAGGCCCGAGAAGCGCAAGCCAGCAGCTTCGAGCTTGTTGCGGTAGCGCGTGTTGACCTCGTAGCGGTGGCGATGGCGCTCGGAGATGCGCGTCGTCCCGTAAATCTCGGCGACCTTGCTGCCCTTGGCGAGCACCGCCTCATAGGCGCCAAGCCGCATCGTGCCGCCGAGATTGCCGTTCTTTTCACGCCGCTCGAGCTCCTCGCCCCGCATCCACTCCGTCATCAACCCGATCACCGGCTCCTCGCTCGGACCGAACTCGGTCGAGCTTGCCTCGGCGATCCCTGCCACGTCGCGGGCGACCTCGATCACGGCCATCTGCATGCCGAAGCAGATGCCGAAATAGGGTACGCCGCGGGTGCGGGCGAATTTCGCTGCTTGGATCTTGCCTTCTGAGCCGCGCTCGCCAAAGCCGCCCGGCACGAGAATGCCGTGCACGTCCTCAAGATGGACGGCGGCATCCTGGCTCTCGAAGGTCTGCGATTCGATCCATTCGAGATTGACCTTCACCTTGTTGGCAATACCGCCATGCACAAGCGCCTCGTTGAGCGACTTATAAGCGTCCTTAAGGCCGGTATATTTGCCGACGATGGCGACGGTGACCTCGCCATCGGGATTGGCGATAGTCTCCGAGATTGAGCGCCACCGCTCGAGGTCGGGCTCAGGTGCGTTGGTGATGTTGAAGGCGGCGAGCACCTCGCGGTCGAGACCTTCGGCGTGATAGGCGCCCGGCACGTCGTAGATGCTTGACACGTCGAGCGCCTGGATCACCGCCTCGGGACGCACGTTGCAGAAGAGAGCGATCTTGCGCCGCTCGTCGCGCGGCAACGGCCGGTCGGTGCGGCAGAGGAGAACGTCGGGCTGGATGCCGATCGAGCGCAGCTCCTTCACCGAATGCTGCGTCGGCTTGGTCTTGAGCTCGCCGGCGCTCGGGATGAAAGGAACGAGCGTGAGATGAATGAAAGCCGTCGAGCCGCGCGGCAGCTCGTTGCCAAGCTGGCGGATGGCCTCGAAGAAAGGAAGCCCTTCGATATCGCCGACAGTACCGCCGATTTCGCACAGGACGAAATCGACGCCTTCATTGCCGCTCGTGATGAAGTTCTTGATGGCATCGGTCACGTGCGGGATGACCTGGACCGTCGAGCCGAGATAGTCACCCTTCCGCTCCTTGGCGATGATCTGCTGGTAAATGCGTCCCGTCGTGATGTTGTCGGCCTGGCTCGCCGGGCGGCCGGTGAAGCGCTCATAGTGCCCGAGATCGAGATCAGTCTCAGCTCCGTCATCGGTGACGAACACCTCGCCGTGCTGATAGGGGCTCATGGTTCCTGGATCGACATTGAGATAGGGATCGAGCTTGCGCAGACGCACGCTGAACCCCCGCGCCTGAAGCAACGCGCCAAGCGCCGCCGAGGCGAGACCCTTGCCGAGTGAGGAAACCACGCCGCCGGTGATGAAAACGTACCGCGTCATGGGCCTCGACCCTACACCGAAACCGGTGCGAGTCGTAAGCCCCAAACGGAGCTTGTCCCGTTAAAGCTTACGGCGCGGTTGAGCGGAGCCCCTATTTCGATAGCGGAGCTTGTGGACCTGACGGCGCGCTCTGCGGCGTAGGCGTGGCTGGCGCGGGAGTGCCGGGGACCTGAAGGGGCGCAAGACCTCCGGGCTGGCCGCCGGGGTTCAGGATCGAGGGCGCAGTCCCGTGCTGGCTCGCCAGGAGCGAGAGCGCGAGGCTCGTGGCGAAGAAACTCGCGGCAAGGATCGCCGTGGTCTTGGTTAGCGCATTGCCGGCGCTCCGGCCGGTCATGAAGCCGCCGCCGCCGCCGATCCCGAGCGCGCCCCCTTCGGAACGCTGCAACAGGATCACGCCGACCAGCGCCACGGCAACCATGACGTGAATCAACAAGAGAACAGTGCTCATCTCGTGGCCTTAGTTTTCGAAGGCGCTGTCTTATCCGAATCGGCCACCGTTTGGCTAGGGTCGGTATCTGGGGTCGAGGTTGGCTCCAGAGCGGGCTTGC
>DATJZL010000115.1:0-4557 GCA_035499115.1 Methyloceanibacter sp.
TCCGACAAAGTCTTGTCGAGCGACGTAGTGCCCTGGTTGATCGCCGTGACGAACTGGGCGGTGCGGTCATGCAGCGCCTTGTCCAGCGCTCCCGCGCGCTGATCGAGCGCCGTGGTGAAGGTGTTGGTGCGATCGACGAGCTGCTTGTCGAGAAGGAGCGCCCTCTGATCCACCATGGCGTTGAAATGGCCGATGCGGTCATTGAGCGTCCGATCGAGCAACACCGATCCCTGCGCGATCGTGCCGGTGAGTACCTCGGTGCGGTCTTTCAGCGTCTTCTCGAGCGCGACAGCCCCTTGCGACACGAGGTTGGTCAACTGGGCGGTGCGCTCCCTCATCATCCGGTCGAGCCCACCGGCGCCCTGGCCGACCGCCGTCACGAAGCCATCGGTGCGGTCTTTGAACGTCTTGTCGAGGAGTACGGCGCCTTGGCCGATCGTATTGGTCAAGACGTCGGTGCGTTCCTTCAGCGTCTTGTCGAGGACCACCGCGCCCTGGCCGATCGTGCCGACGAGCGCGTCGGTGCGATCCTTCAACGCCCTGTCGAGTGCGACGGCGCCCTGAGCGATCGTGCCAGTAAGGGAGTCGGTGCGGTCCTTCAGGGTCTTCTCGAACAGGCTGGCGCCTTGGCCGATCGAGGCCGTGAAGGCATCGGTCCGGTCCTTCATGGTCTTGTCGAGGAGAATGGCGCCTTGCGCGACGGAGGTCTCGAGGCCCTTGATGCGGGCGGCGAGAGAGCCCTGCAGCGCCTCGGTGCGCTCCTTCATGGTCTTGTCGAGGGCCGAGGTCCTCTGCACCACCACGGTCTCGAGGGCGGCGAGGTTCTGCGTTGCGCCATCGATCACTTGGGTGAGACGACCTTGCTCCTTGGCCAGCCGGTCGAGCAGGCCGGGGATCGCCTCGGTAACCCGCGATTGGGCTTTGTGAACCTGCTCGGCCGCCTCGCTCGAACGAGAGACGAGAAGCTCGGTCAGCTGCGTGCCCCGCTCGGCGAGCTTCTTGTCGATGGTGCTCGAAGCGGCGGCGATGTCGCGAGCAACCTGCGCGCCCACGCCCTTCAACGCATCGCTAACGCGCGCGCTGTTATTGGCAAGCGCCTCGCGCTCGGTGGCGAGCTCGCTGATGAGAGTCCTGACGCGAAGCTCGTTCTCGCCGTAGGACCGCTCGAGCGCCGCCACCTCGCTGTGCACCATGGCTTCGAGCTCGCTCGCCCGCCCAATGGCGCGTGAGATGGCATCGTTCATGGCCGCGACCTGGCGGCGGATGGTCTGTCCGACCGAGGCGACCGATTGCTCGGCAAGCTTGTCGGGCTCGGCGAGCCTGACGGCGACCTCGGTCATGGCCGAGGCCATGAGGCGGAGCTCCTGAGCGCGCCACACGAGCAGGGCGAGGAACCAGAAGATGGTGATGGGAACGAGAATGGCGACGGCTGCCGTGAGCGCCGAGGCGCTGCCGAGCAGACCTGACACGCCGCCCGCCGCAATCTGCGCCGAGATGAGGCCGAAGGCGAAGAACCCGCCGATGATGAACCACACCACCGAAGCCGCAAGCGCGACCAAGAAGGGCGTGCGCGAAGGGCGCTGCTGCAAAGCAAAGATAAGGCCGCCGATCGACGGGAGATCGTCGTTGGCCGGCGGCGCCAGCCTGCGCTGCGGGGGAGGACCCGCGGGGCGGCGGGTGCGCGTGAATTGCTTCGGGGCGCCGGCGCCCGAGGGAGGCGGCGTCGTCTCGGCGAATTCGAGCGGGCCCTTGGCTTCCTCTTGCTTCGGCTCCTCGCGGGGCTCGCGGGGTTCACGACGGCTCAAGAGATCGTCGCGCTTCAACGTCTCGTCCCGCCGGCCCTCGTCGCGCTTCACGAGCTCATCGCGCCGGTCGTCGCGCTTGGCTTCGTCGCGCCGTGTGTCGTCGCGCTTAGGCTCCTCGCGCTTGCGCTGCTCGGCCCTGAGCCGCTCGGCAAGAGTGGATCGTCTCGGGAGCTCGGCGCTGCGCTCTGGATTTGGAGCTTCTCCGGGCTTGTTGTCGGCTGGTCTGAAGAGGCCTTCGAGACCGGACTTGCCGTCGTCCTTCGCTCCTTGCGCCGCCCCCGCAGGCGGCGTTTTCGCTTGCTCTTGCGCCATCACGCGTTCCTCGCACCGACTAGATCTCTTGAGAGAATTCGCGCGCCCCCGAACGCTTACGCAGCAGGCGCGATGCGTCTAAGCCGGAGCGCCTCTCTCCAGATAAGAGTATCCGGAAGGCCCCCCGACGCATTTCCCCCTCTCCCTTCATCGTTAACGAATTTTTAGGGCTAAAAAAAGTTTAATCGGCAGGTATGGTTTACGCGCCTTAACCATTTCGGATCATTCGGCAATTTTGGCTGTTCCGCGACTGAGAATCGCGTAAACCAGGGGACCTGGTTGCAGGAAAGTGACAGCATTTCCAAGTCTTGACGTCACATAATCGCCCTCGGTGTTTCCGCGCTGCAACAAAAAAGCGTCCCATTCGGCGGTCAGGAGCAGGCGAACTCATCGCTCGATCAGGCAAGGGAGCACAAAGAGCATGGCAAGCGAAATGGCGTCGTGGGCCGAAGCGGGGCCGATCGAAGGCCGCAAGGCGTCCTCGCGTCCCGTCGATCTCGTGCATCTGTCGCGCTATACGCTTGGCGAGCGCGATCTCGAGCGCGAGGTGCTCGAGCTCTTCTGCACCCAGTCCTTCGTCTATCTCGAGCAGCTAAGACAGAGCCCCTCCGACAAGGACTGGAAGGACTTGACCCATACGCTCAAGGGTTCGGCCCGCGCCGTCGGCGCCTGGCGGGTGGCCGAGGCCGCTGAACGCGCCGAGCCCCTCGCGGGGGAGGCTCTTGCCGGGTCCCGCGAGGCGCGCATCGACGACATCGATACCTCCTTGCGCGAGGCCGAAGCCTTCATCAAGTCCCTGCTCAAGGATCGCTAAAGGCCTTCGCCGCCGCCCTTCAAAGGCGCTGGAGTCTCGCTCTCAATTGCCCTATAGAGCACGGGCCGCGAGCGGGCATGCCTTCTCGCGCTCTTCTTCGGGCGCGGGTGTCAGCCGCTGTCCGGAGCCCCCGATGTTAGGACGATCGCCTCGCGCGCCAACGACATGGCCAGGATTACCTTTATCCAAAACGATGGGATTGAGCGCGTCGTCGAGGCGGAGCCCGGCATGACGGTGATGGAGGCCGCGGTGAAGAACTCGATCCCCGGCATTGCCGCCGAATGCGGCGGGGCCTGCGCCTGCGCCACCTGCCATGTCTATGTCGATGAGGCGTGGCGCGCGAAGACCGGCCAACCGGAGCAGATGGAGGAGGATATGCTCGACTTTGCCTTCGACATCAGGCCCGAGAGCCGGCTCTCCTGTCAGATCAAGGTGACCGAGGATCTCGACGGGCTCGTGGTCCGCATTCCCGACAAGCAGTTCTGAGCGGAAGTTCATGGCAAACGACGTGATCAAGACTGATGCCCTGATCGTTGGGGGAGGGCCCGTCGGTCTCTTCGCCGTGTTTGAGCTCGGTCTCCTCGATATCAAGGCGCATGTGGTCGAAATCCTCGACCGGCCGGGCGGGCAGTGCACCGAGCTCTATCCCGAGAAGCCGATCTACGACATCCCCGGCATCGTCATGGCGACGGGCCAGGAGCTGACCGACCGGCTGATGGAGCAGATCAAGCCGTTCGGCGCCGAGTTTCATTTCAGCCAGAGAGTGGAGACGCTCGAGCGCCTGGACAGTGCGTTCAGGCTCACGACCGACGCGGGCACCGTGTTCGAGTGCAAAGTGCTGATCGTCGCCGCGGGCGGGGGGTCGTTCACGCCGAAGCGGCCGCCGCTGCCCGGCATCGAGCGCTATGAGGGCACCTCCGTCTTCTATTCGGTGCGCAAGATGGAAACGATGCGCGGCCGCGACGTGCTGATCGTCGGCGGAGGCGATTCCGCGCTCGACTGGACCTTGAATCTGCAGCCGATCGCCAAGTCTTTGACGCTGCTTCATCGCCGCTCGGACTTCCGCGCCGCGCCAGCCTCGGTGCAGAAGATGCTCGAGCTTGTCGAGACGGGCGACGTCGACTTCAAGATCGGTCAGGTGACCGAGCTGCACGGCGAGAACGGACAGCTCACCTCGGTCACGGTCAAGGGTGGAGATGGAGCGACCTTCGAGCAGAAGACCGATGTGATGATGCCCTTCTTCGGGCTCACCATGAAGCTCGGCCCGGTGGCCGATTGGGGTCTCAATCTCGAGGAGAACCTCATCCCAGTCGACACGGCGAAATTCGAGACGAGCGAGGCGCGCATCTTCGCCATCGGCGACATCAACACCTATCCCGGCAAGCTCAAGCTCATTCTGTCCGGCTTCCACGAGGCGGCGCTGATGGCGCAGGCCGCGCACAAATACGTCTATCCCGACAAGAAGCTGATCTTCCAGTACACCACCTCCTCGTCGAGCCTGCAGAAGAAGCTCGGCGTGAAGTGACGCTTCGCCTTAAGCGAGAGTCCGGTAGAGCGCGATCTCGTAGGGGCTGAACAGCTTGACCTTGAGGCTTTCGGGGAAGGGAAGCGGAAGCCGCGCGAACA
>DATJZL010000116.1:0-2816 GCA_035499115.1 Methyloceanibacter sp.
AGATGAACGCCCTCCTGCGCGATATGGAGAACACCCCCTTCACCGGCCAGTGCAATCACGGCCGCCCGACTTATATTGAACTCAAGCTCGCCGACATCGAGAGGCTCTTCTCTCGCCGCTGACCCGCAAGGTCAGATGCGCGGCCCTCCTTGAAGCTCGACCTTCTCGGTGGTCTTGCTCTCGGTGACGCAGGCGGCCAGCTCGGCGATCGCATCGCGCGTGCCGGTCAGTTTGAAGCTCACCTCCATCCCCTCGGTCTGGATGGTGAGCACCCTGCCGTCGCGCATCGCCTCGATCACCGGACCGGAATCTTCGAGCGGGATGAGAATGCCGTGCGGGTCGACCACCTTGGCGAGCGCCGGGATGGGATCGCGCGAATCGACGAGCAGGATCACCGCATGCGTCGAGCCGACCTCGAATTCGCGATCCTCGTCGGCGAGCACGAGGCCCCAGTCGAAATCCTTGCTGATGACAAAGCCGAGCAGGATGCCGCCATCCGACTGCGCGGTCATGGTGCAATCGCGGAAATTGCCATCGGAATCGTAGTTGGCTTCGCCCTTCCACACCCCTGAGACGAAGCCCGTGCCTTGCGGCGACCCGGCAACACTGGTCGCCATGAGAAAACCCCCCAAGAGCAAGGCTCTGATGGTCATGGCACTCCTCGCATGCCGCCGGAACTCCATTAAAGCACAACGCGGACCCGAGCGGGTGTGTTGTCCCCTTCAACCATGCGTGTTCGGCCGAGCACCCGCCTGTGCCAAGCCAATCACGGTATCGCCATAGCGGCGCCGGTCGATTTCCTCGAAGGGCGCGGGCCAGGCGATCTCGCTATCGGCCCGCTCCTCAAGCACGGCGATGGCACCTTTCGCCACCCAACCCCCGGCGGCGGCCGCGGCCAAAGCCTGTTCGCCGAGGCCTTTGCCATAGGGCGGGTCGCAGAAAACGAGGTCGAAGGGCTGAAGCGTTCCGGCTTCGCCGAGCCGCGTCGCGTCGCGCCGCCAGATCTTGGTGACGCCGGTCAATGACAGCGCCTCGACATTGCGGCGGATGGCCGCCCGCGCCGCGGCATCCTCCTCGATGAGAACGGCGTAGCGGGCGCCGCGCGACAACGCCTCGAGCGCGAGCGCTCCGGTGCCGGCGAACAGGTCGAGCACGCGCGCCCCCTCGAACTCGAAGCGCGCCGGTCCGTGCTCGAGCACGTTGAACAGCGCCTGGCGCACGCGGTCGGAGGTCGGACGTGTCGAAAGCCCCTTAGGAGCCTCGAGCGAAGCGCCCTTGAATCTGCCGGCGACGATCCGCATGGCTTAACCGCGGTGCGCCTGGCGGCGCTCCTTGATCGCCTGAAGAAGGCCAAGATCGCCGGCGAGCTTCCGCCCGAGTTGGTCGGCGAGCACCTTAGGCTTGACCTCCTCCACGGCGCCCTCGGCCAAGTCGCCAAGCGCGAACGGCCCGAACGAGACGCGGATCAGCCGGTTCACGGTAAGGCCGAGATGCTCTGCCAGCCGCTTCACCTCGCGGTTCTTGCCTTCGCGCAGGCCTAGCGTCAGCCAGAGATTGGCCCCTTGCTCGCGGTCGATGCGCACCTCGACCGGCCCATAATGGATGCCGTCGATAGTCACACCTTGGCGAAGTGCGTCGAGTGCCTCCTCGGTGACGCGGCCATGCACGCGCACCCGGTAGCGCCTGAGCCAGCCCGTGCTCGGCAGCTCGAGATGGCGCGCGAGCTCGCCGTCGGTTGTCAGCAGCAGCAGCCCTTCGGTGTTGATGTCGAGCCGCCCGACCGAGACGACGCGCGGAAGGCCTTCCGGTAAGGCCTCGAACACCGTCCTTCGCCCTTGCGGGTCCTTGTGGCTTGTCACCAGGCCACGCGGCTTGTGATAGCGGAAGAGCCGGGGGGATTGCGCCTCGGGCAACGCCTTGCCATCGACGGTGATCCTGTCCTTGGCGCTCACGACATGAGCCGGCGTCGTAAGCACCTTGCCGTTCACCGCGACGCGGCCCGCCTCGATCATTCGCTCGGCGTCGCGGCGCGAGCAAATCCCGGCATGGGCGATCGCTTTGGCGATGCGCATCGGCTCAGTGGGCTTTGCCACCTCGGGCTTGGATTTCGGCCGATTAGCCTTGGGCCGACGCGCCCCTTGACCCGAGCTTCCCTTCCCGCTCACTTTGCCGCGCATGAATGAGAAGCTTGCAGATGGGGCGCGAAGAGGCAAGGCCGCCCGGCCCATGGACCTCGCGCTTGAGGAGGCTGAAGCGGCGGCCGCCCGCGGCGAGGTGCCGATCGGTGCTGTCGTCGTCGGCGCGTCTGGAGAGGTTCTGGCCAAGGCCTCCAACCGCACCATCGAGCTTCGCGACCCGACGGCGCACGCCGAGCTTCTTGCCATTCGCGCGGCTTGTTCGAAGCTTGGCAGCGAGCGGCTTCTCGATTGCGACCTCTATGTCACGCTCGAGCCTTGCGCCATGTGCGTAGGCGCCATCTCCTTCGCGCGCATCCGCCGCCTCTATTTCGGCGCGGCCGACCCGAAAGGAGGCGCGGTCGAACACGGCCCGCGCTTCTTCGCGCAGCCGACCTGCCACCACGCGCCAGAGGTGATCGGCGGCTTGGGCGAAGCGCGGGCTTCAGCGCTGCTTAAGTCCTTCTTCGCCGCGCGCCGCTGAACGGTCTAGTGCTCGGTCAGCATCAAGTTCCACTTTGACGGCGTGTACCAGAGGCAGGCGCCGAGCGGTTTGGACCAGAGGCACACCTGACCAGGCCGTGGCCCCGCCAGCGTGCCGTGCCGCTTGGCGGAGAGGAGCGCCTGCTCCCATTGCTCTCC
>DATJZL010000117.1:0-8431 GCA_035499115.1 Methyloceanibacter sp.
GCGCAGATAGAGCTTCAGCTCCTTGCGGTCGGTGGTGTCGAGCGAGAGCAGGTCGCGTGGGAAGGCGAAGGTCACGCCGAGATCGGGGCCATCGGGGCGCTGCGCGATAGGCCTCGCTAAGTCCGGCCTCCCCACGAGGGGAGATATGCAACTGGCTCCGTAACTTATCCCCGCCCTCCAAACCTCCCTTACACTTTGCCTCACTCCGTCTGCCGAGGGGCGCTTCGCGAGGCGTCGTGACAGCGGGACGGGGTGCGGCGCCTGAGGTGCCGGCGGACAAACGGGGCCCGAGACAAAACTGGCAAGCCCTCGCCCCGCCGGCGGATACGCATCCTGCCTCAGGGGTCCTAACTCGCGGCCGCCTGGTACTGGAAAAGCCAGGTCAACTCTTCCGCGCATCCTTTTGATCGCGCGGCGGAAACAGAGGTAAGGCGTCGCGGCATGGGCTCCAATATCGCCGCAGCGTCTTGTGTAGCGCTACTTCGCTGCATGAGCGCGAATGGCGCGCCGAGAGGCGCCGCCGCGATGGCTAGCATCGCGGACACCAAAGGTTTGCGTCTTTCGGCGCGCCATCCCCTCATGCCTCGCGGGCTCGCGCCCGGCGAGACATCTCGGCGTGGCTTTTCGCTCTCCCCTTGAGGGAGAGCACGCTGGCGCATTCTCGATGCGCTATCGCTTCGCTGCTTGAGCGCGAAAGCGCGAGCGGTGAGGGGTCAGCGGCTTTGCCGCGTCGGAAACAAGGAGACGAGTCGTGTGCACGAACCCCCCTCCCTGTCCCTCCCCCTCAAGGGGGAACGGACGCAATCGGCAGCACCTTGCAACACCGCGGAAGGTCCGCTCCCTCATGCGGGTTACCGCGAAAGCCCGCGACCCTATCGTCGGCCGCGCGAGGGAACATTCCCCAAGCGCGCAAGTTCTCCTTCTCGCACTTCTCCGAATCCGGGCTCATGCCCTTTTTCGGCCACGTGGATGAGGGGGAGTTGGGGTCCAGTAGCGCGTCGCGCGTATCGTGTCAGGGGGTCATCATGTTCGGTTTGTTCAGGCGTCGCACCACCATCATTGCCGAAGGATTGAAGATCGTAGGTTCCGTCACCGCCGAGGGCCTGGTCGAGGTCAACGGCCATATCGAGGGGGATCTGCATTGCACCTCTCTCGTCATCTCGCCCAAGGCCTCGATCGTCGGCGGGGTTGAGGCCGACCGCATCGTCGTCAACGGGCGGGTCGAGGGCCCGGTTCGCGGCGGCGAGGTGGTGCTCAAGGCCCATGCCCATGTCGTCGGCGACATCCAGCATCAAACGTTGGCGGTCGAGTCGGGCGCCTATTTCGACGGGCGCTCGGTGCGCGCGCCGGCAACCAATGTGCGGCTGACCGAGAAGTTCGCCGCCAAGCTGCGGAGGGAGCCCACGGGCGGCGCGCGCGAGTCCGCTTCCGCCTCCGCGGCGTAAGCGGCTTGCGAAAGCGCGGGCGCTAGAACAGGCGCTTGGTCGAGAAGTCTTTGGAGTCGGCGGGGAGCGTGAGCAGCAGCCCGTCGAAGCCGAGCGTCGTGTCGCCGTTCCCGCGTGCGTCGGCCACGCCGCGCACGAACATGTGCCGCATCAGCGCGTTCCTGAGCGGCGGCACTTCGTGGGTGAGCACGAGATGCGGCACGCCCGCGTCCTTGGCGATGCCCGCGGCTTGGACCGGCGTCGTGTGATAGGCCTCGACCTGGCGTGCCATGGTGCCGGCGCGGGGATTGCCGGTCTGGTCGAGCGCCGCTGCCAGCATCTCGACCATGGAGACGTTGAGCGCCTCGTGCACCAGGAGATCGGCGCCTTGCGCGAAGCGCACCATGTTGTCGGTGCGCGCGGTGTCGCCGCTGATGACCGCGACGCGGCCGCCATAGGAGATGCGGTAGCCGTAAGCGGGCTCGACCGGATCGTGGTTGACGAGGAAGGCCTCGATCTTGAGCCCGTCGCGGTCGTAGACGGTGACGGCCTCCTCTGGCCCGGGCCGCGCGATGTCGTGGCCGATCATGCGCGCGGCCTCGGTCAGCACGAGATCGTGGCCCTGCGCGATGCGGAAATCGGCGTCGGTGCCGTAAGCTTGCGCGAAGCCTTTCACCACGTCCTCGGTGCCCGCGTTGCCGAGCACGTCGCCTTCGGCATTCGTCACCTGCTCGGAGGCCTCCGGCGCCGGCGGTCCATACACGTCGAGCGGAACGCTCCGCCCGCCGAGCCAGCTCTGCGTCGCCACCTCGCCGAGATCGCCGATATGGTCCGAGTGGAGATGGGTGAGCAGCACCGTGTCGATCGCCGCCCCTGGAATGCCGGCCGCCGCGATCCGGGCCCATGAGCCCGGCCCCGCGTCGATGATCACCACATGCCCCCCGGCGATCACCGCGACGCAGGCATTCCCCCGGGTGAGGTCGGGCATCGGCGAGCCCGTGCCGCACAGCAAAATGTGAAGTGCGTTATCCTTGAGGAAGGGTTGGTTCGCGGCCTTGTTGAGCGCGCCGACCATGCCGCGCTTGATGATCGCGTCCTGCACCGAGGGCACGAACCACACTACGGCAAAGGCGATTGCGGCGAGCACCGCCACCACGCCAAGAGCATAGAGAATGCGCTTCATGAGTGACCCTTCGGCTCAGGGCCATACATCAAGCACGGCGGCCTCGCCCGGGCAATCGGCGCAGAAGACTCAAGGTTGGACCAGCTCGACGCGGCGGTTCAGCGCGCGCCCCTTACCGGGTCGCCGGAAGGCTTGCCACGTCTCCCTCGAGACGGCTCACGCGGACATTGGCGACGCCCTGCGCCACCATGCCGAGCTTTTCCGCCGCCGCCTTCGACAGATCGATGATGCGGTTATGGGTGAAAGGCCCGCGGTCGTTGATACGGACCACGACGAAACGGCCGTTGTCGAGATTCTCGACCAGAACCTTGGTGCCGAGCGGGAGAGAAGGATGCGCAGCGGTCAAGTCGACGTCGTCCAGTGCCTCGCCGCTCGCCGTCGCGTTGTCGAGCGCATACCAGGAAGCGCGCCCGGTCTCCGTCCGTCCGTTCGCGGCCGGGCGAGTCTCAGCCAATTTCGGCTTGGATGGCACGAGTCTCGTAGCGGGCGGCGTCTCGGGCGTCGGCAATGCGGCGTGCTCTTGCTCGCGCGGCGAGGGCGTCTTCCGGTACTCGCTCTCCGCGGGGCGTGGTGGAAGAGTGAGTTCGGTCTCGGAAGGCGCGGTGCTCTTAAGCGGATTGAAGATGAGAAGGGCAAGAGGCGAGGCGATGAGGGCCATTGCCAGCACCCGCTTCACTGAAACGCGCCGTGGCGCACGCGCAACCGATGCGTCGGCCATTCCCTGATCCCTGCAATCCTCTCCACCTCTTCAACGTCACGAGCACAGAGTCCGTTCCCGGGGCGCAAAGGCGTGCGGCAAAGCGGCGATTTTCGGGCGAAGGAAACCAGGTCGCCGGAGAGGACGGAACATCGTGCCCCCACCGCTCGTTTAGCTTCACACCCCCCAACGCTGGCCAGCTTCCCGCCGGCCCAGACCCATGAGGCAACGATGACGACTGCCAACCAGGCCTTCAGACAAGCCGCCAATTCCCCTGCCGGCAAACATGCCGCCGAAGCCGCCAAGGAGGCGCGCGAAAGCATCACGTCGGCCGCCCACTCCATGAAGTCGAAGGGCGAAGATCTCGCCGAGTCACTCGGCGAGACTGTGACCGATTACGCCTCGGACGCCGCGCGCAAGGCGAGCGACCTCGCTTCCGACGTTTCGCGCCGCGCCAGCAAACAATATGGCCGCGCCCGCGATGCCGCTGCTGAGGCCTATGACGAGATGCACGACCGCGCAGTCGACAATCCGCATATCACGCTCGGTCTCGCTGTCGCCTTCGGCTTCCTGCTCGGTGCGGTGCTGGTCGGGCGCCGCTAGCCTCCTTAGCGACAGTCTTGCTCGTGATGGCCGGGCTTTTCCCGGCCATTGCGTTTTCCACCGGGGAAGACACGGCTCCCTCCTCCATGTAAGATTTGTGTCGGACCTGCCTCGAGAAGCGGGCCATGAGCGGGGGGACGACATCATGCTGAAAATCTGGATGGATTTTGCCTTCGATTCGGCGCTGCTCTGCGCCGAGGCCCAGGAGGTCATGGGCTTGCGCCTGCTGAAAATCGCATTCGGCGGCATCCACGCGGAGCGCGAGGCCCGTCTCATGGTGGCGGAAAAGAGCATCGCCTTCGCCGACGCAGCTATGAGCCTTGCCACCGGCGCCTCGATCGACAAGGTCATGCATCGCTATCGCAAGCTGGTGCACGCGAATAAGCAGCGGCTCACGCGCTTCTGATTCGGGCGATCCCGCTGGCGGGAAGTCCTACCCTTCGTCTCCTGACAAAGGCTCGGCGAAGGAGAGGCGAATGGTAAGCGGCTCGACACCGCAAGCGGGGCAGCTGAGCGGCGGGATATCTCGGACCTTGTAATCGGGGCCCATGCCTTCGATGAGCTGGTCGAGGTCGAAGACGAAGAGATGGCGGCAGCTCTCTTGCTCGCAGAGCGCCACAATCTCCATGTTGCGCGCCTTGATGGCCCCGAGGGTCCAGTCGCTCATGAGGATACCGTGCGCGCTAGAGCGGAGAAGAGCCGGGCGGCTGGGTGGGATAGCTCGGGCCTGGATGCAGGAAGCTGATCGACGCGTATGCGCCGACGAACGAGCCTGCCGCCGCGAACAGCACGTAGAACCAGTGGTGGGTGTAGTTGATGACGGCGAAGGACGAGAGCAAATACCAGATGCTGCTCCAACTCGCCGCCGGCAGGCGGTGGCGCCGCACCACGGCGTTGGTGAACATCACATAGACCGCATCTGTGGCAGCCGTCGCGCCCATGACGGCGAGCGCGATGAACGGGTCGATCTCTGGCAGGGTCATGGCGGTCTTGCTCCTCGGCTGCGGCGCGATGCGAACTTCCGCGCGGTAAGGCGAAGACCATAAGCAACTCGGCGGAGCAGATGCTATCCCCAAAAATGGCGAGGTTTCACTCGTAGCGGAGAGCATCGATCGGGTTCATCAGCGAGGCGCGCCGCGCCGGATAATAGCCAAAGAACACCCCGACCAGTCCCGCCGACAGCAGCGCAATCACGACCAGTCCGGGCTTGAGTGCGATCGGCCAATTCCCCCAGATCGACATGGAGATCGCGGCGCTCCCGCCGATCAGGAGACCGATCAGCCCGCCCGTCACGCACAGCGTCACCGCCTCGATCAGGAACTGACTCAAGATATCGCGGCGCCGCGCTCCAACCGCCATGCGCAAGCCGATCTCCTTGGTACGCTCGGTCACCGAGACGAGCATGATGTTCATGATGCCGATGCCGCCGACGACGAGCGAGATTGCCGCGGTCGCGCCGAGCAGCACCGAAAGAATGTTCTGCGTCTCGCTTCGCGCGCGGATGAACTCCGCCATGTTGCGGACCTGAAAATCGTCTGGAGTGCCTGGTCTCACATGGCGGCGCTGGCGCAGGAGGTTCTCTATCTCCTCCTGCGTATCATTCATTGCTTCGGCTGAGGCAACCTCGACCATGATGGTACGAAGGTTATCCGGTACGGTTTGTTCCGCGCCAAATAGTCGACGCCTAGCAGTGGAGAGCGGAACGAGCGCGGTGTCATCCTGATCGGTGCCGAAGCCTGATTGGCCCTTCTCGGTGAGCGTGCCGATGATGGTGAAGGGAACGTTCTTTATGCGCACCTGCTCGCCGAGCGCAGGTGCATTCCCGAACAGCTCACGCGTAGTCGTAGCGCCGAGGATGACGACCTTGGCGCCGGAGCGAAGCTCGGCCTCGGTGAAGCTCCGGCCGTCGGCGAGCGGCCAATCGCGGACGTCGAGATAGTCGGCATTCACGCCGGTCACCGAGGTCGTCCAATTAGAATTTCCGACCACGATCGGGGCCGAGCCGCTGACCATTCCGGCGGCGCCGACGACGGTTGGCACGCTGGCGCGTATGGCCGCCAAATCATTTTCGGATAAAGCCAGCGCCGTACCTTCACCGGCGCGCCTTCCGCCTGAGGTGAACGAGCCTGGGAAGATCACGAGCACATTGGTGCCGAGCGCCCTGATGCGCGCCTCGATGGCCTCTCCAGCTCCGCTCGCCACCGACACCATCACGATGACCGAGGCGACGCCGATGATGACGCCGAGCATGGCGAGGAAGGTGCGGAGCGCGTGCATTTTCAGCGCATCGACGGCGACCTTGAAGGAAACGAGCGGGTTCACGAGGCGTCATCCACGATCTTGCCGTCGCGAAACGTGATCCGGCGGTGGGCGCGCCTAGCGATGTCGGGCTCGTGCGTGACGAGAACCACGGTAATGCCGGTCTCGTTCAGCTCCTCGAACAGCCCGATGATCTCTTCGGTGGTATGGCTGTCGAGCGCGCCGGTGGGCTCGTCGGCGAGGAGGATGTGCGGGTCGTTGACGAGAGCGCGGGCGATCGCCACGCGCTGCTGCTGACCGCCGGAAAGCTCGGACGGCTGGTGCGCCTCGCGATGGGCGAGTCCGACCTTGGCGAGACACGCCTTGGCCTTCGCGCGCGCGCCAGCGTGGCCGTGCCGCGAGTAGAGGAGGGGCAGCGCCACATTGTCGAGAGCGGTAGTGCGCGCTAACAGATTGAAGGTCTGGAAGACGAAGCCGATCTTCTCGTTTCGGTAGGCGGCGAGCTGGTCTGAGCCGAGGCCGCCAAGCTCGCGGCCCTCGATCTTGAGCGAACCGCTTGTCGGCGTATCGAGCGCGCCGATCAAATTCATGAAGGTCGATTTGCCGGAGCCCGAGGCGCCGGTGACGGCGAGATATTCGCCGCGTTCGACCTCGACGCTCACGCCTTGCAGGGCGCCGATGATGCTACCGCCGAGGCAATAAGTCTTGACCAGATCGTGCGCCACGATCTGCGGTACGCCTGCACTCACGGCGTCCCCTCGCGCACGCGGAGCACCACATTGGCGCCTTCGGGCAGGCCCTCCACCACCTCGGTGGCGTTTCCGTCAGCAAGCCCGAGCTTCACCTCGCGCGGCACGAGCGTGCCGTTCTCGTAGGCCCATAGCGTCACGCGGTGCGGGCCGCTCGGTCGTTGCCGCGCCATATTCTCATATTTCTTGTACTTCTCGGGGCTGAGCACCGTACGAAGCACTTTGGCGATGCGCATGCGCGCCTGCTCGCGTGCCTCGTCTTGATTGGCGCCCGTGCCTGGCGGCCCGGCGTTCTTGATCGCGACAAACTCAGCCTGGAGTGCGGTCGAGATCTTTTCCAGTTCCTCCGGGGTAAGCTCGAGCTCGCTCTTGAGCCGCGCGAGCAAGCCGCTGCCGCGCTCGCCGAGCGCCACGACGCCGGTCGAAAGCCCATCGCGCACCAAAGCGGCTTGCGCCGGTCCGCGCGGCTGTTAGCGCAACGCTTCGTTCGGCACCGTGACCACGTCCTTGTGCTCGCCGGTGATGATCGACACGGTCGCAGTCATGCCGGGCAACAGCCGTCCGAGCGGATTTTCGGCGTCGATCACCACCGTATAGGTCACGACGTTGTTGAGCGACGTCGGCGCGAGCCTGATCTGTGAAACCTTCCCTTGAAAGGTCACGTCGGGATAGGCATCGACGGTAAAGGTCACGGGATCGTCGCTCGCGATCTGCCCGATATCGGCCTCGTCCACCTGAGCCTGGATCTGCACATGATTGAGGTCCTGGGCGATGGTGAACAGCTTCGGTGCCTGAAGGCTCGCCGCCACGGTCTGCCCGACTTGGACGGTCCGGTCGACGACGACGCCGTCGAGCGGGGCGCGGATATAGGTGCGATCGAGATCGATGCGGGCGCTGTCCAGCGTCGCCTCGTTCAGCGCGACATTGGCCTTGGCGTTTTCGAGCTGTGCCTTGGCGCTGTCGACATCTGCGTTGGCGCTGAGCTGAGCAGCAAGGGCCGTGTCGAGAGTGACCTGCGCGCCGGCCCCCTTGGCGACAAGTTCTTGAGCGCGACGAAGATCAAGCTCTGCCTTGTGCAGATTGGCCTCGGCCCGCTCGACCGCGGCCTCTTGCAGCGCCACATTGGCTTTGGCCACGGCGACCGAAGCCTCGCTTTGGCGTACTTTGCTCTCGAAGGTCGAGGGCTCGATCCTGGCGAGCACCTGATCCTTCTTCACCTCCGAGCTATAATCGACGTTGACCTCGCTGACATTGCCGGAAAGCTGCGACCCGATGTCGACGGTCACGAGCGCGCTCACGGCACCGGACGTAGAAACGACGCGGCGCACGTCCCCGCGGGTTGCCGCGACGGTCTGGATGTCGAGTTTTCCCTCGGAGCGGTGCTGCCAGTAATAATAGCCGGCTCCCGCCGCGATGCACGCGACCACGAGCAGGGTCAGAAAGCGCGCTGCCATTTTATGTCCGCTTTCCCTCCATGTTCACGGTTTTAGCATGCCGAAGGGAGGCGAAATCGTTA
>DATJZL010000118.1:0-2374 GCA_035499115.1 Methyloceanibacter sp.
AAATACCACGACCGGCGCGCGCTGCGCGACGCGTTCTTCGACGCGAGCATCGCCGGAGGCGTAACCGAAGACGCTGCCAAGAAGATCTATGACGAGAAGGTTGCCACCATGAAGCCGCAGCAGGAGATCCATGCGCGGCATATCCTCGTGGCGACCGAGGACGAGGCCAAGAAGGTCGTCGAGCGGCTGAAGAACGGCGAGGATTTCGCCACCGTCGCCAAGGAGGTGTCCAAGGATGCCGGTGCCGAAGGCGGCGATCTCGGCTTTTTCACCCGCGGCCAGATGTTGAAGCCGTTCGAGGACGCAGCCTTCGCGCTCGATGTCGGCCAGATCTCGGCGCCGGTGCAGACGCAATTCGGCTGGCACATCATCAAGGTCGAGGAGAAGCGCGATCAGCCGCTACCGACCTTCGACCAAGTCAAGGAAGCGATCATGGGCCAGCTCGTGCAGGCAAAAGCGCAAGAGGTGGTCAGCGGGTTGCGTGACGCGGCGAAGATCGAGGTGGTCGATCCCGAGCTGAAGAAGGCGATGGACGCCGCCGCGGCCCAGGGCGATGCCGCTCCCGACGGCGCAAGCGAGGAGCAGCCTGAGGATGCCGGCGGCCAGCAATGATTGAGCGTTGTCGAGCTTAAGGCGGTCTTGGGCACGATCTCGCCTTTCGCACCAAAGCATCTGCCGCATCTGCCGGCGATCGATGGCGTGCGCATCGCGACGGCCGCGGCCGGCATTCGCTATCCTGGGCGCATCGATCTCCTGCTCGCGCTGTTCGATCCGGGAACGAGCGTTGCCGGCGTTCTCACCACGTCCAAGACGGCGTCGGCTCCGGTCGATTGGTGCCGCGAGCGTCTCGCCCACGGCATGGCCCGCGCGCTCGTCGTCAATTCCGGCAACGCCAACGCCTTCACCGGCAAGCGCGGCCGCGAGGCGGTGAAGCTCACGGCCGAGGCCGCGGCGGCAGCGGTGGATTGCCTCGAGGCCGACGTCTATATCGCCTCGACGGGAGTGATCGGCGAGTCGCTCGATGCGCGCAAGATCGCCGTCCTGCTCGGCGATCTGGCCGACAAGGCGAGGACGAATGCTTTCGAGGACGCGGCCCGCGCCATCATGACCACGGATACTTTCCCCAAGCTCGCCACGCACAAAGCGGAGATCGACGGGGTCGAGGTCACGGTCAACGGCATCGCCAAGGGCGCCGGCATGATCGCCCCCGACATGGCGACGATGCTCGCCTTTCTGTTCACCGACGCGGCGATCGAGCCCGCGGCCCTGCACGCCTGTCTCAATCCCGCCGTCGACGACAGCTTGAACGCCATCACCATCGACGGCGACACCTCGACCAGCGACACGTTGCTCCTCTTCGCCACCGGGCGCTCCGTTACCCGCGGCGCTCCGCACATCGCTTACGGTGAGGACCCCCGGCTCGCCGGGTTTCGCATCGCCGTCGCCCAGGTGTTGCACGATCTCGCGCTACAGATCGTCAAGGACGGCGAGGGTCTGACCAAGTTCGTCACCGTCAAGGTGACCGGCGCAGAGACCAAGGACGCGGCGCGGACCATCGCCAAGTCGATCGCCAATTCGCCCCTGGTGAAGACCGCCATCGCCGGCGAGGATCCCAATTGGGGGCGGATCGTGGCGGCGGTCGGCAAGGCCGGCGAACGGGCCGAACGCGATTCCCTCGCGATCTGGCTCGGCGACATCCTGGTCGCCAAGGACGGGGAGGTTGCGCCGGGCTATCTCGAGGCGCAAGGCGCCGCCTATATGAAGGGTGAGGAGATCGCGATCAGTGTCGATGTCGGGGTCGGCCACGAGACGGCCACGGTGTGGACCTGCGATCTCACCAAAGATTATATCGCGATTAACGCTGACTACCGGTCCTGACCGGGATCTTCACCAACATTTGTTAATCGCCGGGTGGGAACATGGGTGAGCGTGAGCGCTCGATCGTCATCGTGGCAGCTTGTGCGCTGGTAAATGAGGCGCGCGACGTGCTGATTGCCAAGCGCCCACCAGGACGATCTTTCGCGGGGCTTTGGGAGTTTCCCGGCGGCAAGGTCGAGCAGGGAGAGGGACCGGAGGAAGCATTGATCCGCGAGCTCAAGGAGGAGCTTGGCATCGAGATCGCCAAGGTCGATCTCAGCCCGCTCACTTTTGCCAGCCACGCTTATCCCGATTTCCACTTGCTCATGCCCGTCTATCTCTGCGCGCGATGGCGGGGCATTCTCGCCGCGCAAGAAGGGCAGGAGTTGCTTTGGGTACGGCCGGAGGATCTCGTCCGCTACGACATGCCGCCGGCAGACGAGCCGCTCAAGGTCGCCCTCCGCGATCTCCTGTGATGAAGGGAAGGACCATGGCCGATAGAACCCGCATTGGTGCA
>DATJZL010000119.1:0-11428 GCA_035499115.1 Methyloceanibacter sp.
CACCTCGACGGGATCGAAACCCATGGTGCGAAGCGCATCGATCTCCTCGCGCATCTTCATGGAACCGAGTTCGGCGGTGTAAGAGCTGCCGGAGCGGCCGGCGACCATGATGGCGACGATCAAGACGCCGATCTCGCGCAGCACAAGGATGCCGACGAGATCGACCGAATAGAGCTCGGCGCCGAATTTGCGGAAATGGAAGATACCCTGCTGGGAGATGATCGCGCCGATAAGGAAGGTGATGAGCAGGATGATGGGCACCGCCTGCCAGGCGACGCGGTCGAGCTGATTGACGGTCGAGGTGAGCCTGAACTCGCGCGGGCGCACCACCATGCGGGCCGTCGCCACACCAAGGGCACCGAGCATGTCGGCAAAGACCAGAAGACCGTTGGCGAGCCCGACGCCGCCGCGGCCGACCGCGGCAAGCGAACCGATAACAGGATTGACACGCTGTGGCTTTGGCGGAGCCGCACGATTGACACCGTGCATCTCCTTGAGGAGACCGCGGTCATGGGCGGGGAGGCCGAGAATCACCGTCTCCCGCCCGGCCGATCGCCCCTCGCGGGCGAGCCGCTCGAGCAGCCACGCGCCGAACGTGTCGAACTCGCGCACACCAGCCATGTCGATCGAGATGTTCTTGGCCTTGGCGGTTTCGCCGGCGATGCCGTCGACAAGGGTCTCGAGCTCGCCCGCGTGCGGCGCGGTCCACGATCCGTATCCGGCGAGCTCCAGACGCTCGCCCTTCCACTCGCTTCTCAGCAAGTTTTCGCCCATGGCAATGCTCCTTCCTGCCTGTAGCGGAGCCAAGCTCGAAAGAGCCGCAAAAACGTGGCGGACTAGCTACGCGTCAGATCGATGGACACGCTTTTCAGAGCGACCCCTTGCGTTGAAATCGCAACGCTTTGACGTGAGGACGTGAAGGTTACTACCATGGTCCCGGTCACGCCGCCGCTGATGGCGAGGCTGATCTTGCCGTTATTGGCTTGACCAGAAGCATTGCCTTGCGCGTTGTAAGTGCGCTCCTCCCACGTTCCGGTGATGCGGCCGCCGCTCTCGCTGAGAGCGCTCCTGATCTGGACATTAGAGCTTTCGCTTTGACAAAGGATGGCCATGCGAAGTTGGGAGCCGCCGCCGGTGTAGTAGGCGTTGCATTTGAGACGCTCCCGGCGCCCCTGGTCGAGCTCGATCTGACCGCTTCCTCGCCAGGAGCCGAGCAGGGTATCGAAGGGGGTGCCGGCATCGGCGGCGGCTACGGGAGCAAGCAGGAGCGTTGCCGCGGCAAAGGCAGGGATCAGGCGCAATAGAGCTAGGCGGCGAATCGGGGGTCGCATGGGTCTCACTTTCGGCATTTTGCGTTCCCGGACAAGCCAGGATTGCTATGACGAAATGATGACCTCGCGGCGCGCCAAAGGCGCCGCGGCAACATCTTTCAAGTCAAAAATAGGGTTCAGGTCACCGCCTGCAGCTTTGGCTCGCTGCCCGCCGCGGCTAAAGCTCGGGTCGGGCCGGACATTTGACCAGAGCTTTGTCGTGCGCGGACCGAAAGAAGGCCCATGGGAAGCCCCTTGTTTTTCGGGGCGCTTCGCCGTCTAAAGTTCTTGTTCCGCGCCTACCGGAAGGGGGCCGTGTTCCATGGCGCCAAGCCCCAATGTCGAGATTACCTATTGCCGGCTTTGCAATTGGTTGCTCAGGGCCGGTTGGACGGCGCAGGAGCTGCTCTCGACCTTCGCTGCCGAGCTCGGCTCCGTCACCCTCATTCCCGACGATACCGGCGGGGTGTTCGAGGTTAAGATCGACGGCAAGTTGATCTGGTCGCGCAAGGACCACGGCCGCTTCCCCGAGATGAAGGAGCTGAAGCAGCTGGTGCGCGACGAGGTGGCGCCGGAGCGCGACCTCGGCCATGTCGACGCGAAGAATCCCAAGCCGTAAGTTCGAGGCCCGCTCCGCTTTGTGAGGGGGCTCACAAAGCGCTACCGCTTGAGGCGCCATGTCCTACCAATCCGGGGGGCAATCCCGCCTTCGGGAGGCCGAAAGGATTGTCATCAATGAATTTAGGTCATTTGTCTTTGGGCGCCAGCCTGGTCGTGCTTGCGCTTTCGACCTTCGCCGGGATCGGGGCGGGTGCCGATGCCGATCCGCACGCGACTGCCGTCAAGGCTTGCACCACGGCCAACGGGCATCAGCCCGCGAGCCTTGTCACCGCGATCGATGACGGCCGCGGCGGGAGCCTCGTCTGGTTGACCGACGGCGAGGCCAATCTCTGGTTCTGTAGCGCCGACGCCGCCGGCAAGATTTATGCCTATGTCGTCATGACGGGAGACCTGCTGCAAGGTACCGGCGCAAGCCTCGTGCCAGATGAGTCTTTCGGCGATGACGAATACAGCGTGCCACTACCCGACCCGAACCCGCTCGACATTGCCGAGCTTGCCTGCAAGGCGTATTTCCCCGGCGATGATCCGACCAAGGTGGTCGGCAGGGGCCAGGACGGCCTCGTCGAGAAGTTCGTACCCGGCTACTTCGTCTTCATGGAAAGCGGTGGGCATACGTATCTTTGCGACGCGACCGCCGATGCCCAGGTTTGGGCCTTTGCCGAGATCGGCGACCCCCTTGGCTTTGCTGCCCCCGTGGGCTGACGCTTTGCAGCGCGGGCGCGAGGGTCGAACCCAAGCGCCTGCGTTGGCGGGGAGGGGCTTGCCCCTGGAAGATCGCACCCGCTTCTCCCACATGAGGCTGGAACAGGACGGTTACCCAAGAGGTTGGAATCGCGCATGTCTCAGCCCGTCGTCGTCACCATCCCCCACAGGCTTGGCAAGCAGGAGGCGATCAGGCGCCTGCAAGCGGGCTTCAAGAACGTGCGTTCCACATTCGGCGAGAAATTCGTCGTGCTGAAGGACGATTGGGCCGGCGACCATCTCGATTTCCGCGCGAGCCTGCTCGGTCAGGCGACGACTGGAACCGTCGACGTCGCCGACGATCACGTGCGGCTCGAGGTACAGCTCCCTTGGATGCTCTCTCTTCTCGCCAACAAGGCGAAGGAGTTGGTGCAAAGGCAGGGTCAGCTGATGCTGGACAAACCCACCAAGCCGACAACGACCCGGGGCTGATCGCTTCAGGAAATGACGACGATCTCGGCCTCTGCGACGCCGGCTTGCACGACGTCGCCGACCTCCTTGCCCATCAATGCCTGGGCCACGGGAGACACGTAAGACAGCGTGCCGAGCGCGGGGTCTGCCTCGTCCTCTCCGACGATCCGATACGTTTGCCGCCGTCCGTCCTCACGGAGGATGGTTACCGTCGATCCGAACCGCACCTCCTTGGCATCGCGCGGCGGTGCCGCCACTTGAGCCGTCGCCCGGCGCGACGTCCAATAGCGCAGGTCCCGGTTGATCTTGGCCATCAGCGCCTTGTCGTCTGCCTCTTGCGCAGCAGCGTGTTCCTCATGAAGGCGAGCCAATTCGGCCTCGATCAGCTCGAGTCCCTTGGGGGTCACGAGGTTGTGGGGCGAGACCGGGCGGTCCGGGAGGTCTTCATAGACGTCGCCTCCCTCGGCCTCTTTGGTAAAGGCCTTGCTCATGGGTGCAACTATACCACGATACGCCCCTCCGATTGTGGCGCAAGCGTTCAGGTTGTATTCGCCCTTTCCGGGCGATCGCGCCTTCGCGGGTCCGCTTCCTCTGCCTGCTCGAACCCTCGCATGCTAGGGTTCGGCGAACGCGGCTACGACATGTGATCGGGAACGAGCGCGATGAAATACATCATTGCAGTGATTCAGCCGTATCGGCTCGACGCCGTCCGCGAGGCCCTCTCGGCCATGGGCGTGCAGGGCATGACGGTCACCGAAGTGCGCGGCTTCGGCCGGCAGAAGGGGCAGACCGAGATTTACCGCGGCAACGAGTACACCATGAACTTCGTGCCGAAGGTGAAGATCGAGCTTGCCGTGAGCGCCGCGATTGCCGATTCAGTGGTCGACGTCATCGGCAACGCCGCACGGACAGGACATATCGGCGACGGCAAGGTGTTCGTGCTTCCCCTCGAAGGATCGATGCGCATCCGCACCGGCGAAATGGGCGCCGACGCGCTGTGATCTAACCCCGTGGATTTCACCCTCTACCGCAAACAGCTGCTCGAGCGCCGCGAAGGGGAGATCGCGGCGGCGCAACTCGTGCGCAATTTCTCGCAATGGTTCTTCGACCTGTTGCGCAACTTCGTGCTCGTCGGAGGGTTGAAATATTTCTACGAGAAGTCCGGCAGTCCGGTGCTGTTTTATCTGCACGAGTTCGCGCTGGTCGTGATCTTCCTCTACTGCCTCTCTTACGCCGACCAGTGGTACCTCAACCTGTTCAGCTTCCTGTCGAACAGGGACCTCGCTCACTGGCTCAATCGCACAGTCAATCTCTCCGTCGCAGTCCTGCTGTTCCTGCTGATCCGGTGGGGCGCATCGATCATCGTCGCCGAGATCTCCCACGCGCAGGTGTGAGCGCGCTCAGTCGCGCGCGTGGCTTGAAGCCTCCTGTGCAAGCCGCAAGTCCTTGACCAGGAGGCCGAACTCGCGCCGCTTGTCGCGCTCCTCCTCGATCCTCAAGAGGTACGAGGGATGGACGGTGATGAGGCCCGGCAACCCGCTGGGAAGGGTGATGACGCGCCCGCGATTGGCGTTGATGGTGAGCGATTTGCGCATGAGGCCGCGCGCGGCGGTCGCGCCGAGCGCCACGACGATGCGCGGCCGTACGATCTCGATCTCGTGGTCGAGCCAGAAGCGGCAGATATCGATCTCGCTCGTGTCGGGCTTCTTGTGGAGGCGCCGCTTGCCGCGCGGCTCATTCTTGAAATGCTTCACCGCATTGGTGATGTAGACTCCCGAGCGCTTGATACCGGCCGCTTCGAGAGCGGCATCGAGGACCTTGCCGGCGGGGCCGACGAAGGGGCGCCCGGTGAGATCCTCCTGATCGCCCGGCTGCTCGCCGACCAACATCATATGAGCGTCGGCCGGACCCTCGCCGAATACGGTCTGAGTCGCGTGCTTGTAAAGGTCGCAACGGGTGCAGCCGCGCGCCTCCTCGGCGAGCAGCTTCAACGCTGCGCTCGGATCATTGATGCGCTTCTCGGCAAACAGTGGAAGCTCAGAATCAGGCCATCTCGCCGCCATTTTGCCACCTCATCAATTGAACCAGAGGGCTTGGCGAGGCGTTCCCTCACGGGCCTCGTGAGCTAACCTTTTTCTGCCAAGCGTGGCAAACGCGATCGCTCCAAGGCTTACAAGCCGAACCGCCAAATCCTATATCCATGCGGGCCTGACTCGTTAGATCGCACCTGAGGGTGTCAAAAGACATGGACGACATGCCGCAACGCCAAAGTTCCGCTCTCGTCGCCCATTCGGACGCTGACATCGCCGACCTCGTCGATGAACCGGCACGGCCGCGCTCGACCAAGCTCGCAAGGCGTTCCCGCGCTTCTCGCGAGACCGTCGTTCGGCCGAGCGCGCTCGGCATGCTGCTCAGGCCGATCGGCATCGCCGTCGCCGCGGTGCTCTGCATCTACGCGCTGCTCTCGCTCGGCACCACCTTCTATCGGAGCTATCAGAATCATCTCGACCACGGCGCCGCGGTGCATCCCGACAAGAGCGTTCTCGACATCTTCCTCGGCGATCAGAGCCTTCCGCCGGACGCGGTCGATCTCGTCGTCAAGGACGTCGACGGCAAGCTGCACAAGGTGGTGGCGAGCAAGTCCGAGACCGACAAGTTCGTCAACGACACCATTCTGATGCTCGACGACGAGCGCGCCCGCATCAAGAAAGCGGCGCACGAGGATCTCGACCGGACCTTCGCCATGGCCTTCCAGGATCGCGAGAGCGCGATCTCGGGTTACGCCGACTGGTTCTTCGAGTGGAAGCGCTCTTACGTGGTGCTGAAGGAGACCATCAGCTCGGCCATCACGCGCGTCTTCGAGGCCGGTAAATACGAGTCGGTGAACGAGGCGATCGAAGCCGACGTCAAGGACTACTTCCTGCGCAACTACAAGGAGCAGGTGCTGAAACCCGAGTTGCGCGATGAGACCATCACCAAGGGCGTCGAGCAGGCGGTGCGCCATGCCCATGACAGCTATCGCCGGGTGATCGCCAATGGCGACATGCGTCTCCAGCTCTTTCTCGCCCAGCATACCGACCATCTCGAAGACATCCCGCCCTCGACTCCCATGACCGATGTCAGGCTCGATTGGGACGCGCAGAAATGGAAGGCGCCAACCTACCTTATGGAGGATCGCGCCTTCGACGGTATTGCCGGGCTCGGCGCCGCGGCGGCGGGCGGCACGGTCGGCGCGCTCGCGCTCGGGCCTGCCATCAATGGCGTGCTCGCGCAAAGCTTCGCGCAAATCTCGCGTCGCGTTGCCACCTCGCTCGGTGCGCGCATTTCGCTTGCCGAGGGCGGGGCGGTGGCCGGCACCGTGGTCCAGCCCATGGGCGGGCAGGTGGTGGGCGCCGCGCTCGGTGTCCTGATCGGAGCCGCGGTGGACTATCTCTCCAATGCCGCCAGCGAGGCGATCAACCGCGACAGCTTCGTCGCCGCCAACGAGCAGGCGCTCGATGCTACCATCGACACCTGGAAGTCGAGCCTCGATGCCAATATCGACACGGCCATCGACAAATGGTTCGACGACGCCCGCGCCTCGGTCGTGCTGTCCTCGAAGTAACTTCGTAGGGGGCAAAGCGAAGCGTGCCCACCCAGATGCTGGCCCCATACCTCCCCATCAAGGGGAGGGATAACCGCGCGTTCGGGCCAGCAGATTTCGGTCGCGTTGCCGCCCCTTGGGGCGATATGCTTACGCCAAGGCCGTCAGGCAGACGAGGCCAAAGCCCGGTAATATCAAGGGGCTACGGGGATGGACGAGAGCGTCAAGTCACTGGCGCGACTAGCCGCGAGCCGGTCGCTGCGCGAGGCAGTCAAGAAAGCTCGGCTCGATGAGGCCGAGCAGCTCGATCGCACCGCAGACGCTCGCGACGGCGAGATCGCGCGGCTTGAGCTTCTCAAAGCAGAGCTCGAGACTGTTTTCTCGGAGCTTCCCTCGCACGACGACCGGTTCAATCTCGCGCTCGTGCCGAGCCGGCCGGCGCGGTTGTGGATCGACCTCTTCACCTATGCCGCGATCGACGAGAGCTCCGGCGCCTATCTCTTCGTGCGCAACAGCGAGAACGGGCGGCGGACGCTGTTCAGCTCGACCAATGTCGCCGAGATGGCCGACCGCGTCACGAGCTACATGGCGCGCGAGATCGTGCGGCGCGAGCGTATCGAGGGAGCGCTGGTCGATTCTGCCCGCAACGGCCTGTTCGAAGGCGAGGGGAGGTCGACGGGCTCAAGCACGGCAATCGTCGTTGCGGCCTTCGTCATTGGCCTCCTGACCGGAGCTGTCGGGTTGTTCGCCGCGCTCTGGCTCACCGTTCCCTGAGAACCCGGCGCTCGCTCTCCCACACATGCTCAGGCGCCGCCGCGACCGAGCGTCCGATCATCTCTATCCTCCAGCCGTTCCCATTCCGCCCGATGCAATAGTCGTTGTAGCGGGCGGCGGGCACGCGCCCTTCCACCGCCTCCGAGGCTGACGGCACGCCAACGACGAAGGCGGGACCCGACACCGTCTCGATCTCATGCACGGTCTGCTGGTGATCGTGGCCGTGCAGAACGAGTTCGGCGCCGTTCTGCTTCAGCACTCTGGTCGTGCGGCCGGCATCGCGAAGCCCGCGCCGCCAGCTCGCCTGACCGGGCAACGGCGGATGATGAATGAGCACGACGCGGAACAGACCTTCGCGCCCGAGCCGGGCCAAGGCCTCGGCGAGCAATCGGCGCTGCAGCGTGCCGATCTTGCCGGCGGCGATGAAGGGCATGGTGGGGATGGCCGAGGAGAGGGCCACGATGGCGACATCGCCGAAGCGCCGCACGAAGGGATAGAGCGTGGGCGGCGTCGGCACGAGCAGTTCCCCGGCAGGATTGGACTCCATATACGGACGCCAATGCGTGGTGCCCGCCTTGGGGTGCATCCTGACATAGGCGTCGTGATTGCCGGGGATCGCCGTCACGTGGGACGGCGGCCCGAGGTGATGCAGCCATTCGGCCGCGCGCAGGAACTCCTCGGGCAGCCCGAGATTGACGAGATCGCCGGTCACCGCGATGTGGTCGGGCTTCCGCTCGACGAGGTCGCGGGTCAACAGGTCGAGGATCTCGCGCCGGTGCACATATTTGCGTCCGCGGTGCCAGTTCACATAGCCGAGCACGCGCTTGCCCATCAGCTCGGTGCGGCGGGCCCGCGGCATGGGACTCAGATGGATGTCCGAGAGATGGGCGAGGGTAAACACGATGTGGCTGAGCGGATCGGTGGTGTTTTTGGTTTGACACTCATATGCGAATGCTGGCCCAAAGGCCAACATAGGTCGGCGTCGGCAAGCAAGAAATAGCAAGCCATGCTATGGCTTACCCGGCTTAACGCCGGGCATCGTTCCAGCGTGGGAAGGAATGAGCCCGCGCCGCTTACGCGAGGAGGCGAGACTGACGAAGCCGACATTCTTACAGCGTCTGCGGCCCAATCGCGTGATCACGGCGATGGCGCGCCCGATCTGGCGCATGCGCCGCGGCATGACTCTCGGCGCGCAAGGAGCAGTGATCGACGAGGGGGGCCGCGTGCTGCTCGTGCGCCACGGCTATCGCCCCGGCTGGTGGTTTCCGGGCGGCGGCGTCGAATGGGGCGAGACCATCGAGACGGCGCTCGCGCGCGAACTCGAGGAGGAGGTGGGGGTGAGCCTCACAGGACCTCCCGAGCTGCACGGCATCTTCTCCAACAATGCGAGCTTCGCTGGAGACCATATAGCGTTGTTCGTGGTGCGGCAGTTCGAACGGCGTGGCGATTATTGGAAGCGGGGCGAGATCGCCGAAGCGCGCATGTTCGCGCGTGAGGATTTGCCGGAGCGCACCGATCCCGGCACGCGCGCGCGCATCGCCGAGATCTTCGACGGCGCGCCGCTCAAGCCGCTGTGGTGACTTTACTGGCTCTGCGAGAGGCGCTTGACGATCTTGGCCACGTGGTGGCCCTGGAAGCTCGCGAGGTTGAGCTCCTTCTGCGAGGGGAGACGCGAGCCGTCGGGCGCGGCGATGGTACCGGCGCCGTAGGGCGAGCCGCCCCTCACCTCGCTGATGTCGGCAAGGTCGGGGGCGGAGTAGGGGAGGCCGACCACGATCATGCCTTGATGCAGCAAGGTAAAGTGGACCGAGACGATAGTGGTCTCGTTGCCGCCGCCGGTTGAGGTCGAGGTGAAGACGCTGCCGACCTTGCCGATCAGCGCGCCGCTGACCCAGAGCGGCCCGGTCTGGTCGAGGAAGTTCCGCATCTGCGAGCTCATATTGCCAAAGCGCGTCGGCGTTCCGAAAATGATGCCGTCGTAATTGGCCAGCTCTTGCGGGTCGGCGATCGGCGCCGGCTGGTCGACCTTCATGCCGGCCTGGCGCATGACATCCTCCGGGATCAGCTCGGGGACGCGCTTGACGCTGACATGCACGCCCTCGACCGCGCGCACGCCATGGGCCACGGCATAAGAGAGCGTCTCGATATGTCCGTAGGAGGAGTGATAAAGAACGAGCAGTCGCGCGATGTCAGCCATGTGATGATGCCCCCGCTTCACTCAAAGGGGCGCCAAACCGATGCCGCCCCTGCCCGCCTGGCCATAAGTTTAGCAGCAGTTTCAAAGTTCTGGCGAGAGGCGATAACAGCGCCCGAATATGTGGCGAATTCGCGGAATTGAGCAGATTCTGGGGCAATGCCCTGGACCCATCCATCCTGACGTGATATGGCAGCGCCCGCCATGAGAACGAGGCTCAACAACCAGCTTATGCTTCCGCGACGACGAGGCCGCGCGCGCATCGCGCTCGCAAGCTAGCCGCTCGTCGCCGACACCTCGCCTTTGTCTCATCAATTCGGGTCTGGTGCTCACGAAGCGGCTGAGGGACCTTTCCCATCAGCCTGTCCGGACCAAACATGTCAAGCTTCCATATCCGCCTCGAAACTGACGGCGACGCACCAGCGCTCTCGCAACTCTCGGCAGAGGCCTTCGGCCCAGGCCGCTTCGCCAGGAGCGCTTATCGCGTGCGCGAGGGCGTCTCGCCGGTTGGCGCCTTGTGCCTCGTCGGCTGGTGCGGGGATCGCCTCGTAGGGGGCATCCGGTTCACTGCCATCTGCATCGGAGAGCAGAAGAATGCGCTCTTGCTCGGCCCGCTCGTGGTGGATCCGGCTGAGAAGGGCAAGGGCTTCGGCCGAGCGCTCGTCGAAGAGGGGCTTGGCCGCGCGAAGGCCGCAGGCTTCGCCCTCGTGCTGCTCGTGGGCGACATGCCTTATTACGGGCGCTTCGGCTTCTCTCCGGTCAGACCGAGTCAGATCACGCTGCCGGGTCCCGTCGATCCGGGTCGGTTGCTTGCCCACGAGCTCGTCCCCGGCGCGCTCGCGACGGCGAGCGGCCAGGTGAAGGGCTGTGCCTGCTAATTGCCTTCGCGGAACCAGGTCAGGGCGAGTAGGCCGAGCAGCAGGCCGAGCGCGAGGAAGCCGGTGAAGAGCGGGAAGAGTCGCACCCCCGTCACATGGTAGGCGTCGCGCTTGTGCAGCCCGAGCCAGTCCTCGCCATGCATCACATGGCCGCTTCGCATCATGACGAGGCGCGGCAGGCTCGCCGCCTCGGCATCGTTCCGCCCGAGCCAGAAGCTGCCGCCCCCGGTCGCCTCGAGAATGGGGGCGAGGGGCTTGTCGGTCGCGGTCACGGCCGAGAGCTCGCGCGCGTTGGCATTGCCGACGGTCACGACGTTGGCGAGCTTGCCCGAGGACACGCGGTAGACGCCCTGCTCGGTCACGGTCATCGATTTCCGCCACTGCCCGTGCTCGGCCTTGTCGAGAGTGATGGTCTCTTCCTTGCCCGACGGCGAGGTGAGCGTTACGGGGTCGATCGTGTCCTTGATCGAGCCGCGCTCGATGGTGAGCGTCTGGCCGTGGCTCGTGGCCTTGAGCGTCTCCTCCTCGAGGTCCGGCTCCTTCATCAGCCAGTGGGCGAGCCGGCGTAGAAGGTCGGTGTAGGGGCCGCCCCCCTCATAGCCGCGCGCCCACAGCCAAGTGTGGTCTGACAGGAGGAGCGCCACGCGGCCTTGGCCGCGCTCGCCGATGACGAGCAGCGGCTTGTCGTCGGCGCCCTTCATCAGCACTTCGGCCTCGCGCGGGTCGGCATCGACCACGCGGAACCAGCGTCCCCACGAGGGCTCGGGACCCTCCGACCCCGGCAGATCGTTGGTCACCGGATGCTTCTCGCCGAGCTCGGTGAGCTTCGGCTTGAACGGCTCCTCGATCACGCGGCCGGTCGGCACCGCCGGCAGGATCTCCCCGAGCGGTGTGCGGTAGAGGCTGAGCGGCGAGG
>DATJZL010000120.1:0-4051 GCA_035499115.1 Methyloceanibacter sp.
ATGGAAGGCGTCGCCCGACAACCCATAGCCGATGATCTCGGCATAGATATGCGCGCCCCTCGCCTTGGCGTGTTCGAGTTCCTCGACCACCACCATCCCGGCCCCCTCGCCCATGACGAAGCCATCACGATCACGGTCATAGGGACGCGAGGCGCGCTGCGGTTGATCGTTGAAATTGGTTGATAGCGCCCGGCAAGCGGCAAAGCCGGCGAGCGCCAGGCGGCACACGGGCGACTCGGTCCCGCCCGCAAGCATCACGTCGGCATCGCCGAGCGCGACCAAACGCGAGGCATCGCCGACGGCATGCGCGCCCGTCGAGCAGGCCGTCACCACCGCGTGGTTCGGACCTTTGAGTCCATGCTCGATCGAGACATACCCCGCGGCGAGATTGATCAATCGTCCCGGGATGAAGAACGGACTCACCCGGCGCGGCCCTTTCTCGGCGAAGAGGAGCGAGGTCTTCTCGATTCCCTGCAAGCCACCGATGCCCGAGCCGATCAAGACGCCGGTGCGGATCTGATCCTCATAGGCCACCGGCGTCCACCCGGCATCCTCGAGCGCCTGCGTTGCGGCGCCCATGGCATAGATGATGAAGTCGTCGACCTTGCGCTGCTCCTTGGGCTCCATCCAATCGGTCGGATTGAAGGTGCCGTCGCTGCCGTCGCCTTGCGGCACCTGGCAAGCGATCTGGCAAGAGAGATCCGAGACATCGAAATTCTCGATGCGGCGGGCGGCGTTCTGCCCTTTGAGCAGACGCTCCCACGCGATCTCGTGGCCGCAGCCGAGCGGCGAAACAAGACCCAAGCCTGTAATGACGACACGTCGCATCGCGCTTTTGCCGTGATCCTCGCGGGAACTGCTATCGAGCCGTAGGGCTACTTTATCACGACATGGGGCGGCTTTCGGCCGCCGAGGCGAAGTCGCGTCAAGCGGCAGTATTCTTCTCCAGGAATTTAATGGCGTCGCCGACGGTCAGGATCGTCTCTGCGGCATCGTCGGGGATCTCACAGCCGAACTCCTCCTCGAAGGCCATGACGAGCTCGACGGTGTCGAGGCTGTCGGCTCCGAGGTCGTCGATGAAGCTCGCATTCTCGGTGACCTTGTCGGCCTCAACCCCGAGATGCTCCACCACGATCTTCTTTACGCGCTCCGAGATATCGCTCATTTCCGCCTCACCGTCCCTTGCTTTCAGTCCTTAGGCCTCGCACGTCCCCCCGAGCTGCGGCTCACGGCCTGACGCACCCCCGAGCGGTAAGTTTTATGAGGGTTGATCGCGGTGGGATTGTCTTTTGTCAAGCCCCCACTAAGCGGCCGCTTGGGTACCATATTTTACAAGACTTTGCCAGAAGCCCTGGCCGGGGGAAGACCACTCGCTGGAATTGCCTGGATCGGTCCCCCAAGTCTTTGCCTTTGCCACGCTTACGTCATCACCATTCCGCCGTTGATATGCATCGTTTCGCCCGTGATATAGCCGGCTTCGTCGCTGGCAAGGAAGACCACCGCCGCCGCCACATCCTCGGGCTTGCCGAACTTCTGGGCTGGGATGGCGGCGGCAATAGCCTCGACTTGCTTCGGCGTCAAGGCATCGGTCATGGGGGTCGAGATGAAGCCAGGGGCGATGCAATTGGCGGTAATGCCGCGGGCTGACACCTCGCGGGCGAGCGACTTGGTCATGCCGACCAACCCCGCCTTTGAGGCCGCATAATTGGGCTGTCCCGGATTGCCGAGCACGCCCGAGATCGAGGCGATGTTGACAATGCGACCGTAGCGGCGGCGCATCATGTTGCGCAGAATGTAGCGGATCAGGACGAACACCGAGGTCAAGTTGACGGCGATCACGTCGTCCCATTCCTCGTCCTTCATACGCATGAAGAGATTGTCGTGCGTGATGCCAGCATTGTTGACGAGGATGTCGACCTGGCCGAGCACCTTCTCCGCCTCTTCGCCGAGCTTGGCCACCGCCGCGCGATCACG
The DNA here is from genome assembly GCA_035499115.1 of Methyloceanibacter sp. Lineage (GTDB taxonomy): Bacteria > Pseudomonadota > Alphaproteobacteria > Rhizobiales > Methyloligellaceae > Methyloceanibacter. Next base: position 1,975 of record DATJZL010000120.1, read on the forward strand.
GAGGTCGCACGGAAGCACGAAGACGCGGCTGCCCAGATCGGCGGCAAGCGCATCGAGCTTCTCTTTGTTGGTGCCCGAGATCGCAACGTTAGCGCCCTGAGCGTGCAAGGCCCTGGCGATCGCCCCGCCGATTCCGCCCGAGGCGCCGGTGACGAGCGCGCCCTTGCCTCTAAGGTCGAACATCGAACTCTCCTTTCCTAGCTCGAGAGCGCCGCAGCGGCCGCTTCAAGCTCTTCCTGCGTGCCGGCGCTCCGCGCCTCGACGCCGTCAAAGCGCCGCGCAATGCCCGTGAGCACGCGCCCCGCCCCGATCTCATAAACAGTGCTTGCCCCGTTCGCCTTGAGAAACAGCATTGTTTCGCGCCAGCGAACCATGCCCGTCACCTGCTCGACGAGGCGCGCCCTGATCGACCCCGGGTCGGAGATCGGGCTCGCGAGTACATTGGCGATGAGAGGAACAGCGGGCCTCTTGATCTCGACGTCTTGCAAGGCGCGGCGCATGACCTCCGCCGCGGGTTTCATCAAGGCGCAATGGAAGGGCGCGCTCACCGGGAGCAGCACCGCGCGGCGGGCGCCAAATTTCGGCGCGAGCGCGATGGCACGCTCGATCGCCTCCTTGGCTCCCGAGATCACCACCTGACCTGGCGCATTATCATTGGCGGCTTCGCAGACCCGGCCTTGCGCCGCAGCCTTGGCGAGCTCTTGGGCCTTGTCGAGATCAGCCCCGAGCAGCGCGGCCATAGCCCCTTGGCCCACCGGCACCGCCTCCTGCATCGCCCGCCCTCGCGTCTTGAGAAGCCGCGCCGTGTCGGCAAGGCTAAGCGCTCCGGCCGCTGCGAGTGCGGAATATTCTCCGAGCGAATGACCCGCGACGTAAGCCACGCAATCCTTCAGCTTCACACCTTTGGTGGAGAGCACCTTTATCGCCGCAAGCGACACCGCCATCAGGGCGGGCTGCGCATTCTCGGTGAGCGTCAGCTTGTCCTCCGGACCCTCCCACATCAGTCGCGACAGATCCTGGCCGAGCGCCTCGTCGACCTCGTCGAACACCGCGCGCGCAGCGGGGTAAGCCTTGGCGAGATCGGCTCCCATGCCGACGGCTTGGCTCCCTTGGCCCGGAAAAATTAAGGCGATGCTCATGCTGGAAGCCGCTAAAGGACGTAATGGAAGGTCGCGGCCAAAGACACTGTTTCAATCTTTACTGTCAAGCGAGCGGGCCTTACGCGTCCGCCCCGCCGTTGTCGGACCGCGCGGAAAAGTCACGCTTTTCCTGAGCCACGCATGCTAGAAGGTCGGTCTGCTGCAAGGTCTACGAGGTCCAAACGATGCTGTCGTGCCTAAGGGAGAGTTCGCCATGAACCGCGCAAAACTTGCCGGCGCGCTTGCCGCCGCAGCCGTCTTGACCATCAGCCTGCCGTTGCTCGCTGAGCCGCTGACTTGGCCGTGGAAGAGCAAGACGCCTTCGGATCCGGCGCTGGTTAACCTTTATAGCGTCGAGGACGTGACGGTCACCATCAGCAAGTCTGACCCTCCTTTGGTAACGATCAACGTGTCCGCCTCGGCGCCAACCTCGAACTTCACCGAGCTCCAGCTCACCCCTCGCGTCGGCGACCCTAACGACCTCATCTTCGCCTTCGATGCCAAGGGCCGTCCGCCGCAGGATTTCACCACTCAGGTCATCACGCCGGTGACCTTCACCGCCGAATATACCGGCGCGCCAATCGAGAAGGTTGGGGTCATCGAGGTGTATGGCACGTCGAATTGCAAGGCGTTCTCGGTGAAGGACAACAAGGCGGTCGAGTGCACCTCCAAGTCGGTTCCGCAATAACCAGGACGGCGGAGAGACCGCCCTCGCCGGCCTTGCAAAGTCCGCGCGAAGCCTTATAAGACCGCCACCAGCAACTGCTCCGGTCGGAGGCTGAACGGAGGACCGCGCCACAACTCGCCAAGCGAGCGGCGCGGCAGGCGTAACGCCGACCTCCCGTGTCTCCGCTCTCAAGGGTCTCTTGGGCCTTTCCTTCTAAAGCGCCCATGCGAGGCTTAGCGCCGGAGCCAACGACGAAGGAAAGGCAATCCAT
>DATJZL010000121.1:0-19980 GCA_035499115.1 Methyloceanibacter sp.
CTCGAGCCCCTTCACCTCCGAGGGCAAGGGCTCAGGATCAGTCTTCGCCTTCCTGATCTTCTTGGCGATGGCGTCGGCATCGTCGGTCAGGTTGATGCGCGTCATGTCGCTCTCGTCGGACTTCGACATCTTCTTCGTGCCGTCGCGCAAATTCATTACGCGGGTGGCAGGGCCGGTGATGAGCGGCTCGGGCGGCGGGAAGAAGCCGCCCTCATAGCCTTCGCGGGCGATGGTCGCGGCGAAGTCGTTGTTGAATTTCTGGGCAATGTCGCGGGCAAGCTCGAGATGCTGCTTCTGGTCCTCGCCGACCGGAACATGGGTCGCATGGTAGAGCAGAATGTCCGCCGCCATCAGGTTGGGATAGACATAGAGTCCGGCGGAGGCATTCTCGCGGTCCTTGCCGGCCTTCTCCTTGAACTGGGTCATGCGGTTCAGCCAGCCGAGCCGCGCCACGCAATTGAAGATCCAGGCAAGCTCGGCATGACCCGACACCTGACTTTGATTGAACACGACGTGGCGCTCGGGATCGATGCCGGAGGCGATGAAGGCTGCCGTCACCTCGCGCGTGTTGCGGCTGAGCTGGTCGGGGTCCTGGAACACGGTGATGGCGTGGAGATCGACCACGCAGTAGATGCAGTCATGCTCGGCCTGGAGCGCCACGAATTTGGTGATGGCGCCGAGATAATTGCCGAGATGGAGGTTGCCGGTCGGCTGCACGCCGGAGAAGACGCGGGTCTTGGTCTTGGTCTTTTGCATCGCTTGGCCCTTTGATCCCCGCGGGTTATGGCGTGGCCGAAGGGCAGGCGCAAGCGTTCGCGCAAAGGATGCGGCGCCATCGCGAGCGACGGCGCCGCTATTTAAGGTCGCTTGGGTTGCTACTTTCGGATGGCTACATTTTTTCCGGCTACTCGACGGGCGAGTGGCCCATGTCATGGTCCATGGTGCAATAGTTGTACTGATCGAGGCACTCGTGCTGACAATCCATTTTGTCGATGCAGTACTTGCTCTTATAGAGGCAATGCGAGAGCATGCTGCTGCACTTCTTATGGGCGAAAGCCGGCGTGGTCAACGCACCGAGGCTGGTGAGGGCAAGCGCAATGATAAAGGCCTTATGCATGGTAATCTCCTTAGGGGTTTGCTGCGTCAACCGCGCGTCCTTCGACGGCGGTCGGAGGCGCATGTAGGGCCCAGAGCTGGCTGCGTCCCCCTCCCTTCGGAGGGGAAATGAGCGCGCTTCAAATTAAAGATCCCGTGATTGCGGTACGACGCCGCCCGCGAAGGACGGCGTCGTGATCTTAAGCCGCTTTGGTTGCCTCTTTCGGATCGTCGCGGACGATGACGGTAGTAACCACGGAGAAGATCTGGTCGGCCGGCATGCCGACGCGCCGTGCGTGCTCGCGGATCGATTCGAGATCGCGCGCCTGATAAATGCACACCGAACCGAACCGGCCGTCGGGCTCCTTGACCACGTAGCTGCGGATCCAGCGCACGCGGTCCGACATCTCATCGTTGCCGATCTTTGCCGACTTGGCGCCGATGGCTTCGACTTCCTTGAGGCTCGCCCAAGCGCTCGGGCGGCGAATGACATAGAGGTCCATGACTGTCTCCTGGCGTTGCTGCGATCGCCACACGTCCTTAGGAGCGCGGCGTGTCGGCGTAGCTAGGGTCCGCGCTCGGCAATGCCAATGATCGAGCGTCCGTAGTAGTTGACCGAGCGTCCGGATTTGCTCGAGAGGCCGCTCCTCAGCCGCAAGCCGTCTCCATCTCGCGGATCTGCTCGGCGATGGCGACGGTGCGTTGGGCCATGGTGAAATGCAGCCGCTCGACCATGCGGCCTTCGATCACGATCACGCCCTTGGTCGCGTTCTCCTCGCGGCCGAAGGCGTCGATCACTTTGCGCGACCACTCGACCTCTTCCCGCGTCGGCGAGAAGATTTCGTTGCATGGCCAGACTTGGTTCGGATGGATCAAGGTCTTGCCGTCCATGCCGAGCGTCCGGCCGCGCTCGCATTCCTCGCGCAAGCCGAGCTCGTCTTTGAAGTCGTTATACACCCCGTCGATGATGTCGAGCCGGTAGGCGCGGGCGGCAACGAGCGTCATGGCGAGCCACGGCACCACGGCGAAACGATCATGCAGGGCGCGGGCGCGCGACTCCTTGATCAGGTCGTTGGTGCCCATCACCAGGCAGCACAGCCGGTTCTCCTCATGCACCGCGGTCGCGGCGATGGTGCGCGCATTGAGGATGGCCATGGGCGTCTCCATCATCGCCCACAGCCTGATCTTCTCCACCGCGTGCGCGCTTTGCAGGATCTTGGCGGCGCTGATGATGTCGCCGGGATGGACCACCTTGGGCACGAGGATGGCATCGGGGCGCGCTTCGCAGGCGGCGAGCAAATCCGCGGTGCCCCACGGCGTCTCGAGCGCGTTGACCCGGATCACGATCTCCCGGCCGCCATAGCCGCCGCTTTTCACCGCGGCGCAGACCTGCTCGCGGGCGGACTCCTTGGCGTCGGGAGCCACCGCATCTTCGAGATCGAAAATCAAGGCATCGGCAGGGATGGTCCTGGCCTTCTCCAGGGCCCGCTCGTTAGAGCCCGGCATATAGAGCACGCTCCGGCGCGGCCGGCCTTGCATGGTGACCCTCCCCTAAGTCCAATGCTGCACTGCAGCATAGACCAGGCAGGTCGCGTCGCCAACGCCTGTCTAGGCGCGGATGTCTTTGAAGAGTCTGCGCCATTTGGCGGCGCCGAGCAGCTCCGCGCTGGCGATATAGACGATGAGCCCGCTCGCCACGAGAGCGATGAGCGCCGCCGCTTGCGTGGGGATGCCGTTAGACGGCGCGAAATAGGGATCGAGCACAAGCATCATGGCGAACACGGCGATCCCCATGCAGGCCGTGGCGAGGAGGATGCCAAGCAAGGCGCGGCGAAAGGGTTCGTCGAGGGCAAACTCCCCCCTCTGCTTCAAAGCCACGACGAGCAGGGCAACGTTGATCCAGCCTGACAGCGTGGCGGCGATGGCGATGCCGGTGCTGCCAATCAGCTCGAAAAGCGTGAAGCTCAGAGCGACATTGGCCACCATGGCGATGGCGGCGAAGATCATCGGCGTCTTGGTGTCCTCGCGGGCGAAGAAGCTCGGATGCAGGACCTTGATGATCACGTAAGCCGGCAGGCCGAGTGCCAACGCGGCGAGCATGTCGGCGGTGGCATCGGTGTCGGTCGCGGTGAAGGCGCCGTGCTCGAACAGCACGCGCATGATCGGGCCGGCGGCAAGGAGCAGCGCCGTTGCCGCCGGGAGCGTGAGCAGAAGGGCAAATTCGAGCGCGCGGTTCTCGCTCGCGATCACCGCCTGATGGTCGCCGGTGCGGAGCTTGTGGCTGAGGTCGGGGAGAAGAACGACGCCGACGGCGACGCCGATCACGCCGAGCGGGAGCTGGACGATGCGCTCGGCGTAATAGAGCCAGGACACGACGCGGTCCTGCAAGGTGGCGATGATGGTCGAGATCACACCGGTGATCTGAGCGATGCCGCCCGCCACGATGCCGGGAGCGGCAAGCGCCATCAGGCGCCGCATGTCGGGCGTCAGCCGCGGGCGCTCGAGCGGCAGGCTCATGCCGAAGCGCGCCGCGGCCAGAGCCACCACGACGATCTGCAACAGACCTGATGCGGCGATGCCCCAAGCGAGCACCACGCCAGCGCGGCCCTTGTCGGCATCGCCGGTGACGACGAGGCCGAGCAGCACGAGAATGAGCACGACATTGAGCAGGCTCGGCGTGAAGGCGGCAATGGCAAAGCGCCCGAGAGCGTTGAGAACCCCGGTGTAAAGCGCGACCAAAGACATGCAGACGAGATAAGGAAGCGCGATGCGCGCGAGCAGCACCGCGAGGGCGAATTTCTCCGGGTCGTCGCGAAAGCCCGGCGCGAGCAGCACCATGAGCCACGGCATGGCGATCTCGCCGAGAATGGTGACTGCGACGAGGAGAACCGTGAGCCCAGCCAGAGCCTGACCGGCGAAGGCACGCGCGGCTTCGGGCCCGTCGGCGTGCAAGCGCCGCGCGAAGAGCGGGATGAAGGCCGCATCGAAGGCGCCCTCGGCGAACAGGCGGCGAAACATATTGGGCACGCGGTACGCCACGAAGAAGGCGTCGGCCACGAAAGAGGTGCCGAGCACGGCGGCGATCAGCACGTCGCGCACGAAGCCGAGCACGCGGCTCAGGATGGTCATCGCGCCGACCGTTGCGAAACCGCGATAGAGCTTCATGCGCTCTCAGGCAGGAATGAGTGGCGCGTCGTGGCGGGCTTGCAGCGCCTTGGTGAGGCGTTCGCGGATCGCGCCCTCGCGGCTCGAGCTCGTGATCTTCTTGCCGGTGAGATCGGTCACGTAGAACACGTCGACGGCCTTTTCGCCGAAGGTGGCGATATGCGCCGAGGCGATGTCGAGATTGAGGTCGGAGATCTCGCGGGTCACGTCATAGAGCAGGCCGGGGCGATCGAGCCCGTTGATCTCGATCACGGTCAGAGCGTCCGACAGCGTATTGTCGATCACCACCTGCGGGTGGACGGTGAAGGCAGAGAGCCTGGGCTTAGGCTTGCGCTTGGCCGACAGCACGTCGACGAGGCGGGCCTCGCCCTTTAACAATCGCTCGATGGTCTGGGCGATGCGCTTGGCGCGGCGCTCCTCGTCCTCGGCCTGATCGAACTCGCGCTCGAGATGGATGGTGTCGAGCGCCATGCCGTCGCGCGTGGTCGAGATCTGCGCATCGACGATGTTGGCGCCAGCGCCGGTGCAGGCGCCGGCGACCAGCGCAAGCAGGCGCGGGTGGTTCGGCGCGAGCAGGGTGATCTCGGTGACGCCGCGGAACGCATCGGTGGCGATATGGGTGACGAGCGTCCTGCCTTGCGCCTCGGCGTCGAGGATCAGCTTGGCGTGCTCGGCGATGACGTCGAGATCGGTCCTCAGCCAGTAAGACGGGTAATGGCGATCGATGAAGTGCTCGAGGTCGTGGCGCGGCCAGCCTGCGAGCCGCTCGCGCAGCGCATCCTGGGCGCGGGCAACGCGCTCGCTGCGGCTCAAGGTGAGATGGCCGCCGCCGAGCAAAGGCTCGGTCTCGAAATAGAGGGTGCGCAGGAGCTGGCCCTTCCAGCCGGTCCACACCCCCGGCCCGACCGCCTGGATGTCGGCTACCGTCAGCAGCAAGAGAAGCTTGAGGCGCTCGCGGCTCTGCACCAGGGCGGCAAAGTCGCGGATGGTCTTCGGGTCGTTCAAATCGCGGCTCTGGGCGAACAGGCTCATCGAAAGATGATGCTCGACGAGCCACGCGGCCGTCTCGGTCTCCGCCGGGGTCAGCCCGAAACGCGGCCCAAGCTCGCGGGCGATGCGCGCGCCGGCGGCGGAGTGATCCTCGTCGCGGCCCTTGGCGATATCGTGCAGGAAAGCCGCGACATAAAGCGCGCGACGGTTGTCGATGGTGCGGACGATCTCGGTCGAGACCGGGTGCTCGGTCGCATGCTTGCCCCGCTCGATCCCCGACAGATAGCCGATGGTGCGGATGAGGTGCTCATCCACCGTGAAGTGGTGATACATGTTGAACTGCATCATCGAGACGACGCGGCCGAAATCGCCGATGAAGCGGCCGAGCACGCCGGCCTCGTTCATCTTACGCAACACGCCCTCCGGATCGCGTGAGTCGGTCAGGATGCGCAGGAACAAGCGGTTCGCGGTCGGGCTGTTGCGCAGATTGTCATCGATCAGGCGGAAGTTGGCGCGCACCTGACGCAGCACCTCCGGCGAGAACGAGGCATGGTTCTCGTCCGCCGCCACGAACAGGCGGATGAAATTGACCGGGTCCTTGCCGAAGATGTCCTTGTTGATGGCGTAGATGCGGCCGTTCTCGATGCGGAAGTCAGAGGTGCGGCGGAGCCGCGCGCGGCGGCGCCAACTGAACGGCGCCAGGATCGTGTCGAGGGACGGCAGCGATTTCAACTGCTTCATCTCGAGCGCCGAGCACACGATGCCGGTCAGATCGCCAACCTCCTTGGCCACGAGGAAATAGTGGCGCATGAAGCGCTCGACGCCGCTCAGGCCACCCTTGCCCCGATAGCCGAGGCGTTCGGCCATCAGCTGCTGCACATCGAAGGCGAGCCGCTCCTCGGGCCGCTCGGTGAGGAAGTGCAGTTCGCAGCGAACCGTCCACAGAAAGCTCTCGCAGCGGCGGAAGCTCCGATATTCCTGCGGCGTGAACACGCCGGCCTCGACGAATTCGGCCTCGGCCTTGTCGGGATAGAGATGCTTGGCGAGCCAGTGCAGCGTATGCAGGTCGCGCAAGCCGCCTTTGCCGTCCTTGATATTCGGCTCGACCAGATAGCGCGAGGCGCCGGCGCGAGCGTGGCGGGCGTTCTGCTCGGCGAGCTTGGCCTCGATGAACGGCCGCGCGTTGCCCTCAAGCACCTCCTTGCGGAAGCGATGCTCGAAATCGGCGTAGAGCGTTTCATCGCCGAGGATCAGCCGCGCGTCGAGCAACGCGGTGCGGATGGTCATGTCGGAGTGGCTCAGCCGCACGCATTGATCGATGGTGCGGGTCGCGTGGCCGACCTTGAAGCCGAGATCCCAGAGTAGATAGAGCATGTACTCGGCGACGCTCTCGCCCCAGGCCGTCTGCTTGTAGGGAAGCAGGAAGAGGAGATCGATGTCGGAGCCCGGCGCGAGCAGGCCGCGCCCATAGCCGCCTTGCGCCACCACCGCCATACGCTCGGCGGTCGAGGGATTTTCGGCGCGGTAGATGTGGGTGGTGGTGAAGTCGTAGGCGAGCTTGATGAGGGCGTCCTGGAAGGCCGAAAGTCCCTCGGCGCAGGTTCTGCCGTCGCCATCCCGCTCGAGCTGGCGCTTGGCCGCTGCGTAGGCCTCGTCGACGAGCTGGCGGAGCCGCTCGACCAAGGCCTTGCGCAGCGAGTTATCCTGCCCGGAATAAGCATGGGCAAGCCGCGAGGTCTCCTCGCGCAAGACATCGAGGTCGAAATAGGGGGCTTTGGTGAGTGCAGGCTGGTCCATGGTCGTCGCGACGTAATCTAGCACATGGGCCCTTTACGGCTCGCTAGCAAGCATCGCCTTGAGGCGATAGAGGGCGTCAAGCGCCTCCTTAGGGGTCATGGCGTCGGGCGACAATCCAGAAAGCGCCTGCTCGATGAGAGAGGAGCGACTTCGCCTGGGCTCGGCCGCGCCCTTTGCCGCCCTGAACAAGGGCAAATCATCGGCAAGCTCCGACGGTTTTGGCCGCCCATCGGCCTTTTCCAATGCACTCAGAACCTCGTTGGCCCGGGTCAGGACCTCGGTGGGAAGGCCTGCGAGCTTGGCCACGTGGATGCCATAGGAGCGGTCGGCCGTGCCCTGAACCACGCGGTAGAGGAACACGATCTCGTCGCGCCACTCCTTGACCCCGACCGTGGCGTTGGCGGCATGCGGCAACTTGTCGGCGAGAGCGGTCAGCTCGTGATAGTGGGTGGCGAACAGGACGCGGCTGCGGTTCACCTCGTGCAGATATTCGAGAGTGGCCCAGGCGATCGAGAGTCCGTCGAAGGTCGCAGTGCCCCGCCCGATCTCGTCCAGAACCACGAACGAGCGCGCGCTTGCTTGATTGAGGATGGCGGCGGTCTCGACCATCTCGACCATGAAGGTCGAGCGGCCGCGGGCAAGATCGTCGGCCGCGCCGACGCGGCTGAACAGGCGGTCGACGATGCCGAGTGCGGCACTCTTGGCCGGCACGAACGAGCCTGATTGGGCGAGCACGACGATGAGCGCGTTCTGGCGGAGGAAGGTCGACTTGCCGGCCATGTTGGGTCCGGTCACCACGAGGATGCGCGTGGCGCCGCCGCCGTCGCCGAGCGTGCAGTCATTGCCGACGAAGCTTGCGCCGTCGCCGCGCCGCAAATTCTGCTCGACCATCGGGTGGCGGCCCTCCTCGACGGCGAACACGAGGCTGGTGTCGATTCTGGGCCTCACATAGCTCTGCTCGACCGCAAGCTCGGCGAGGCCGGCATAATGATCGAGCTCGGCGAGTGCGGCGCTCGCTTCGGCAAGCAATCGCTGCTCGGCAAGTACGCCGTCGCAAAGCCTTCCGAAATATTCGAGCTCAAGCGCAAGCGCCCGGTCTGCCGCTTGGGTGATGCGCGCCTCGAGCTCGGCAAGCTCGCGCGTCGAAAAGCGCATGACATTGGCAAGCGTCTGGCGGTGGACGAAAGTCTCGGCATGCGGCGGCTTCGATAGAAGGCCGGCATTGGTCGCGGTGGCCTCGACGAAATAGCCGAGCACGTTGTTGTGGCGGACCTTGAGCGACTTGATTCCGGTCGCCTCGGCATAGGTCGCCTGCAAGCCGGCGATCACTTGGCGGCTGCCGTCGCGCAATTGCCGCTGCTCGTCGAGATCGCCGCTTGCGCCCTCTCTGATGAAGCCGCCGTCGCGCGCATTCACCGGCAAGCTCTCGGCGAGTGCGGTCGACAAAGCCTGCTCGATGCGTGCCGGCGATGCTTCGAGGCGCGAGGCGATGGAGGCAAGCTCTGTCGGCAAACCGAGTCCGCTCCCGGCACGCGCGAGGCTTGCCGCAAGAGCATGAGCAGAGCCGATGGCCGCGCTCACGGCGCCGAGATCGCGCGGGCCCCCTCGCCCCAAGGCGAGCCTTGCCAGCGCGCGGGCGAGATCGGGCGCAACCTTCAGCTCCTCGCGCAAGGTCTGACGGAGCCTCGGCTCATCGGCGAGATAGGCGGTGGCGTCGAGCCGCGCATTCAGAATCGCGACGTCGGTCAAGGGACTGCCGAGCCGGCTCGCTAGCTCGCGCGCGCCGGCGGCCGTCACGGTGCGGTCGATGGCGGCGAGCAGGCTGCCTGCGCGTGAACCCTGGTTGGAGCGGACGAGCTCGAGATTGGCGCGGGTCGCCGCGTCGATGACGAGAAGGCTGCCGGCGCTCTCCTTGCGCGGCGGGCGAAGCAGAGGGGCTTTGCCCACTTGCGTGATCTCGACATAAGTCAGAAGGCCGCCAAGCGCGGCAAGCTCGGCGCGGCTGAACTCGCCATAGGCATCGAGCGTGGCGACGCCGAGCCGTTGCTTCAGAGCGCGCTCGCCACGAAGCGAATCGAAATGGGCGCGCGGGCATGGCGTGAGCGCAGCGCCTGCTTCGCCGATCCATTTGCGAATCTCGCTGTCCCCGGCCGTGTCGTCACCGACCAGAACCTCGCCAGGCTTGAGCCGCGCAAGCTCGCCGGGAAGATCGCCCGCTTTGACTGAGGCCGCGATCAGCTCTCCGGTCGAGATGTCGAGTGAGGCGAGCGCAAGCATCTGCTCGCCGCCCTCCTCTCGCGCTCCACGGAACAGTGCGGTGAGGAAATTATGTGCACGGGCATCGAGCAGGCTTTCCTCGGTGAGCGTTCCCGGCGTGACGAGGCGGACCACGTCGCGGCGCACCACCGCCTTGGCTCCCCGCTTCCTCGCTTCTGCCGGGTCCTCGAGTTGCTCGCACACGGCGACGCGATGGCCTTGGGCGATGAGGCGCTGGAGATAGTCGTCGGCCGCACGCACCGGCACGCCGCACATCGGGATGTCCTCGCCCTGATGCTTGCCGCGCTTGGTGAGAGCGATGCCGAGCGCGCGCGAGGCGATCTCGGCGTCCTCGAAGAAAAGCTCGTAGAAATCGCCCATGCGGTAGAACAGGAGGCAATCGGAATTCGCCGCCTTGATCTCGAGATATTGCGCGATCACGGGCGTGGCGCCCTCTGGAAGCGGCGCTTGCGCGCGGCTTTCAAACCCGGACGACAGAGCTTCGCTCGCCATCTCTTCCCTCACGTCAGAACCCTCAATCGCGCCAAGCCGCCAGTATGCAATGGCAGGGCTTTGGGTGGCGAGCGTCACCAGCTCTCGCCGCCCCTCGCCGTCTCCAGCCGCGCCGTAACGTCCTCGCCAAGACCGGAAAACCAAACGCCACCCAGGAGATGGCGGAAACGCGGGTTACGCTCTGCCTCAGCGACGACCGCATCGACCACGGGGCCATCCTCGGAGGGCAGAAGGTCTTCCAACAGTCCCGCGGCGAGCAGCCCAAGCATGTGCGGATTGTCTTCAATGGCGAGGATCGCCTTGACGAAGTCGAGCGCTTTCAGCGGCTCATCCCGCGCGAGCTCGGACTGAAAATCGAACAGGGCGCTCCAATTCTCGTCCTTCTGCCTGTCGAGCTCCGAGGATCCCATGATCTCGACCCAGAGCGGAGCGAGCTCGGCTAGCGTGAGCGCCGCGAAATCGTGCGTCTTGCGGCCTTCCTGGTAGCGCGTCTTCCAACTCTCGTAGGCCTTGGTATCGGTGATCGGGAGCAGCCGCCGTTTAGCGCCTTGATTCTCGACCATGCCGCCGCCGATCGACCAGCCGACGCCGCCGAGAAGCCAGCGGAGCCGCGGGCAACGCAGTGCCAGCTCCTGCAAGCTTCGGGCGACGCGCGGGCCGTGAAAGTGAAGCAATTGGCCGACCAGCTTACTCTCGGCCATCAGCGCAATGAGCGCATCGTCGGGCTCCTGGACGAGCATCGCTTCGATGAAGAAAACGGCGCGCTCCGGCTGGTGATGAGCAAGGCGGTCGAAATACATGTGGAAAGCATGGGTGCCTGGAGTCTGATCCCTGAGCGAGGTCGTCGCCTGCTCGCGCCAGCCGCGCACGAGATCGTCCATCGGGAGCGATGCAAGTTCCGCCTCGATCGCGGCCGCATCGGGCGCCACGATCGAGCCGTCGGCGGCTTGAACGTAGCCGAGCCGCTCATCGCACCAGGTCATGGCTTGGGTGGTAGCTTCTCCTTCGTCACACGACAAGGCGCGCTTGTGGCCACGGGGGAAAGAGCTTTTCCCGTGGCTGGCCCTCCTCTAGGGTGCGCGACACGCCAAACCCCAAGGAGATTGCACCATCGTCCGCCCGTCAAAACGCGCGTCCGACGCGCTTCGCCCCATCAGCTTCGAGCGCGCGGTCTCGCGCCATGCCGAAGGCTCTTGCCTCGTCCGCTTCGGCGAGACCCACGTGCTGTGCACGGCGACCGCCGGCGAGCCGGTTCCGCCTTGGCTCAAGGGCCAGGGAAGGGGTTGGGTGACGGCCGAATACGGCATGTTGCCGCGCGCTACAACCGAGCGCACGCGGCGCGAAGCCTCGGCCGGCAAGCAAACCGGCCGCACCCAGGAAATCCAACGCTTGATCGGCCGATCGCTCCGTGCCGTCACCGATCTTGCGGCGCTCGGCGAGAAGCAGATCATCGTCGATTGCGACGTGCTCCAGGCCGATGGCGGCACGCGCACCGCGTCGATCACCGGCGCGTGGATCGCGCTGCATGACGCGATCGCCTGGATGGCCGCGCGCAACATGATCAAGACAAACGTGCTGCGGGACCACGTCGCCGCCGTGTCGTGCGGGCTTTATGGCGGAGAGGCGGTGCTCGATCTCGACTATGCCGAGGATTCGGAAGCCGACGCCGACGCGAATTTCGTGATGACCGGCTCCGGCGGCATCGTCGAGGTGCAGGGCACGGCAGAGACCGAGCCCTTTACTCAGGAGCAGTTCGACCAGCTGATGCTGCTCGCGCGAAAAGGCATCGCCGAGCTGGTCGGGCTGCAGAAGCTCACCGTCGCGTAAGCCATGATAGGAGAGCTCCGGCGCGGCGACACGGTCGTGATCGCCACCCACAACGAGGGCAAAGCGCGCGAGCTTGCCGAGCTGTTCGCGCCGATCGGCATCGACAGCGTCTCCGCCGCCGCGCTCGGACTGCCTGAGCCCGAGGAGACCGGCGCGAGCTTCGCCGAAAACGCCAAGATCAAGGCGGTGGCCGCCAGCAACGCCTCGGGCATGCTCTCTGTCGCCGACGATTCAGGGCTCGAGGTCGCGGCTCTCGGCGGCGCTCCCGGCGTACACTCGGCGCGCTGGGGCGGACCGACCAAGGACTTCCGTCTCGCCATGGAGCGCGTCAATCGCGAGCTCGAGGCGAGCGGCTCGAGCGATCGGAGCGCCAGATTCGTCTGCGCGCTTGCGCTTAGCCGGCCGAGAAGCGAGACGATGGTGCGCATCGGCAAGATCGACGGGACCATCGTCTGGCCGCCGCGCGGGGACCGCGGTTTCGGCTATGATCCGATCTTCGTGCCTGACGGCTACACCGAGACGTTCGGCGAGATGGACCCGGTGATCAAGAACGAAATGTCGCATCGCATGCGCGCCTTCGAGAAGCTGATCCTGTCGACCTGGCCTTACGATGAGGACTAGCACCGTCACCCCTGATCCTGCCCCGCAAGGAGCGCAGGGAACCATCGGGCAAGTGCTCGCGACCAAAGCGGTAGAGCCGTTCGGGGTCTATGTGCATTGGCCGTTCTGCCGCGCCAAGTGCCCCTATTGCGACTTCAACTCCCATGTGCGGCACGGCGGCATCGACGAGAAACGGTTCCGCGCCGCCTATCTCACCGAGCTTTCGCATTTCGCCTCGCTTGCGCCTGGGCGGCGCGTGTCGAGCATTTTCTTCGGCGGGGGCACGCCGTCGCTGATGCAGCCTGCGAGCGTCGCCGCCATCGTCGACGCCATCGCCGCGCATTGGGGCATCGCGCCGGATGCGGAGATCACGCTCGAGGCCAATCCGACGAGCGTCGAGGCCGAGAACTTCGCCGGCTACCGCGCGGCCTGCGTCAATCGCTTGTCGCTCGGCGTACAGGCGCTCGACGATCACAGCCTGAAAGCGCTCGGCCGCATGCACACGGCAGAGGAAGCGTTGCAGGCGCTCGCGCTTGCCAAGCGCCATTTCGACCGCGTGTCCTTCGATTTGATCTATGCGCGCGAGGGACAGACGGTTCGGCAGTGGAACGAGGAACTCCGCCGCGCCCTCGATCACGCCGCCGATCATCTCTCGCTCTATCAGCTCACCATCGAGGAGGGGACGCCGTTTGCCGCACGCCACGCAGCCGGCGCGTTGCTTGTTCCGGACGGCGAGCTTGCGGGCGAACTCTATTCGCTCACCCAGGAACTGTGCGCGGCGGCGGGATTGCCGGCTTACGAGATCTCAAACCACGCGCAGCTTGGCTCAGAGTCGCGCCACAATCTCCTTTATTGGCGCGGCCACGACTATGCCGGGATCGGTGCGGGTGCGCATAGCCGCATCACGACCGATGGCGCGAAGCGCGCGCTGTGCACGATCAAATCGCCTGAAGCGTGGCTCGCGCAGGTCGAAGCGCACGGCCACGGGATCATGAGCGACGAGGCCTTGAGCGCAGAGGACGCCGCCGAGGAATATTTGCTGATGGGGCTACGCCTTGCCGAAGGGATCGACCTCGCGCGGTTTGCCGCGATCGGCGGTTCTGCTCTCGACGAAGATCGTCTCGACGCGCTCGAAAGCGATGGGCTCATCACCCGGAGCGACTCACGTCTTGCCGCCACGGCGCAAGGCCGCCTCGTGCTGAACCGGCTGATCCTCGAGCTCGCCGCCTAGTAGGACGAGGCGGTGGTGAAGGAGCTCGGCGCCGGATCGATCACCTGCGGTCCGCCTTCATGCACTTCGAGGATGGCAAGTCCCCGCTCGCAGGTGCCGTCAGGCAAGAGCCGGAACAGGCCGTCGACGCCAGCAAAGCCGCTTTGCCGCGTGAGCTGCGCCGCCGCATAGCGCTCTCCGGGCGTGCCTTGCGACAACGACACGGCGAGGCTCATCGCGTCGTAAGCGAGGCTCGCGAGCCTTGGCGGCGCCGCACCATAGGTCTTGGCGTAACGCTGGGTGAAGCTGCTCCAGCCTTTGGGGTCGGGCGCGGGATACCAGCCGCCGACCAGAGCCTTCTCATTGCCGATACTGGGATAATCCCACTGCCCGGTGCCGAGCAGCTGCACATGCGCGCCGGTGACATCGGTCGAGGCGAGCAATGGAGCGAGAGAGGGAAGCTCCTCGCGTCCGGCGGGCACGAACAGCGCGTCGATCGGCTGGCCGCCCTTGATCGCGTTGGCGACCTGGCGAACCGGTCCGAGCATGCCGTTCGAATCGCTCGGCGGGAACGGCGCGTTGACCGCGATCTGCCCTCCCCCTGCCGACACCGCACTGCCAAAAGCGGCCTCGGCGATGCGGCCATAGGGCGACTGCGGCACGAGCTCGGCGAAGGTCCGCTTCCCGCGCGAGGCGGCGAAGGAGACGATGCGCGGCACGTCGCGTCCGGCGAGGAAGCTCAAGAGATAGACGCCGCCGCCTGCGACCTTCTCGTCGCTGGAGAAGGCGATCACCGGGATATTGGCTTGACGCGCGACGGGCGCTACGGCCTCGACCTCTTGCGCGAAGAGCGGCCCGAGAATGAGCTCGGCGCCCTCATGCACCGCGGCCTCGGCGGCGGCGCGCGCGCCTCCGGGGGTTCCTTGCGTGTCCTTCGGTACGAGCACGACGTTCGGATTGTCGAAGTCGAACAGGGCAAGCTCGGCTGCCTGCTTCAGCGCCTTGGCGATGCCTTGCGTCGATCCGCCGGCGCCGATCGGCAGGAGGAGCGCGACCTTCACCGCACCCGTCGAGCCGGTGATGCTGGGACCTGAAGGCAATCCCCCGCTTCCGCCGCCGCACGATGCGCACAGCAACGCTAGCGCCATTACGGCGAGCGCGACCCTGACGGCACCGGGCCGACGGCCGATACGGAATGGAAGCCGCATGTCCCCTTTTCGCCTCTGCGCCGGCCTTGGCTCTTGGCGGCAGTTGCAACGATTCCTCGCGGAATCTTAGGGCCCGGAAGCCGCTTGGGCCTCCAGGCCGAACCTTGCCCGCAACTATGGCTCAAACGTGATGGACGAAACGTGACTATATCACGTAACGTTTTTGCGCCTAGAGCGGGCGATGCGCGTGCCAGATAAGTGTGACGAGGAGCGGACCGAGGCGGCGTTGCGCCGGACGATTGTGCGCGCGAGCGAATCACTCTCCGAGCTGATCGCGCGGCCGCTTCACCCGGGCCTCTATCTCGTGGCGACGCCGATCGGCAATCTCGCCGACATTTCGCTTCGCGCTCTCGCCGTGCTCGCCCGCGCCGACCTCATCGCCGCCGAGGACACGCGCCACTCGAAGAAGCTGCTCACGCATTTCGGCATCTCAGGCGAGCTTGCGCCCTATCACGAGCATAACGCCGAGCGCGAGCGTCCAAAGCTGATCGCGCGGCTCCGCGCCGATCAATCGGTGGCGCTGATCTCTGACGCCGGCACGCCGCTCATCTCCGATCCCGGCTACAAGCTCGTGCGCGAGGCGCTCGATGCCGGTGCCTTGGTGACGAGCATTCCCGGTGCATCGGCCGTGCTCGCCGCTCTGACCAGCGTGGGGCTTCCCAGCGATACCTTCCTGTTTGCCGGCTTCCTGCCGCCAAAGCAGGTCGCGCGCCGAAGCCGCCTCGAGGCACTGAAAGACGTGCCGGCAACTCTCATCTTCTTCGAGACGGCGCCGCGGCTCGGCAAAAGCCTCGCCGACATGGCTGTCGTGCTCGGCCCCCGCGAGGCGGCCATCGCCAAGGAGCTGACCAAGCTGCATGAGAGCGTCACGCGGGGCTCGCTCGACCGTCTCACAACCGAGGTCGAGGCCAGCGAAGCGTTGAAGGGCGAGTTCGTGGTGGTGGTCGGACCGCCGCAAGAGGACCAAACCGAGGTCAGCGACGCGAAGATCGTCGAGCAGCTCGAGAAGGCGCTCAACATGGAGAGCTTCCGCGACGCGGTGCGGAGCGTGGCTGAGGTGCTGCAAGTCCCGCGCTCGCGCGTCTACGAGCTTGGGCTGAAGCTCCCGCGCAAGCGCGAGTGACCATGCGTGAGGCGCGCGTCAGGGCTTACCGGAGGGGTCTCTTCGCCGAGACGCTCGCCGCGTTCTTGCTCCGCCTCAAAGGCCACCGCATCGTGGCGCAGCGCTATAGAACTCCGGTCGGCGAGATCGATCTCGTTGCGCTCAAGGGCAGGCGGCTCGCCTTCATCGAGGTGAAACGGCGCAAGACGCGCGACGATGCCGCCTGGACCATCCCCACCAGGCAGAAGCGGCGGATCGTAAGGGCCGCGCAATATTGGCTCGCCGGCCATCCGGCTTACGCCGGCCACGACATCGCCTTTGACGTGGTGCTCGCCGCGCCCTGGACCTGGCCGCGCTACATCGAAAACGCATTTCCCGTTTGATGGCACCCGGGACTTGGCGTGAGCCTGCCGTCCTCGCTTCTCACTGATGAATTTTGCGGCCGAATAGGCGACCCGCTCCAAGACCGACGCAGGTCTGTCCCGGGATGGCGGGATCTAGGGGAGCAATTACGCACAAGCAACTGTAGCGGACTGCCCAAATGCTGGGGCTCCCGCCAGGCAACGCACAGCCAACGCCCGTGGTCGCTCCACCCCTATAGTTGCTTAGTCGAGGGGGATTGCCAGCGCAGGCGTATTGATTGCGTCCGCTGTCGTCGTGCCCCACGCAGGCTGGGAACAAGCCGTTTGCTCTGCAAACCGCGGGACACGTTTTGCCTATTGCGTCGTACCAACCGTTCTTGCGCGGCCCTCTCTGTGATTGAGCAGGAGTTGCCAGGAGCGCGACAGCTAAAACCAGCAAGACAATTCGCATCATGTGACGTTCCTCCCAACTTAAGGTTGGAAAAATATATCACTACAACTTATTGGTTTACTACCTGAGCGTTCGCCTGGCACTGGGCTCGCCTGAGCCTCGTTCATTTCCGTTTGGCGAGACTCTGCCTATAAGGAGCGCCATGGCCCTCAAGGTCGCCTTCCAGATGGACCCCATCGAGCGCATCGATATCAGGGGCGATTCCACCTTCGCGCTCCTGCTCGAAGCGCAATGGCGCGGGCACGACGTGTTCTATTACACGCCCGCCAATCTCTCGCTGCGCGACGGGAAGCTGATGGCGGAGGGCCACAGCCTGACCGTGGAGGATCGCCCCGGGGACCATTACCGGCTTGCTCATCCGCGCACCGTCGACTTGGCCTCCTTCGACGTGGTCCATCTCCGCCAGGACCCGCCGTTCGATATGGCCTACATAACCACGACGCATCTGCTCGAGCGCTTGCAGCCCAACACGCTCGTGGTCAACGATCCCGGAGCCGTGCGCAACGCGCCCGAGAAGGTCTTCGTGCTCGACTTTCTCGACCTCATGCCGCCGACCCTCGTGACCCGCTCGCCGGAGCAGATCCGCGCCTTCCGCGACAAGCACAAGGACATCGTGGTGAAGCCGCTCTACGGCAACGGCGGGGCGGCGATCTTCCGCATCCAGCCCGGCGATACGAATCTCAACTCGCTGATAGAGCTGATGGGACTGACGTTCCGCGAGCCCGTCATGGTTCAGCGCTACGTGCCGGCGGTACGCAAGGGCGACAAGCGCATCATCCTGGTGGACGGCGAGCCGGCAGGGGCGATTAACCGCGTGCCGGCGCCGGACGAGACCCGCTCGAACCTGCATGTCGGCGGCACGGCCAAGCCCACCACGCTCACCAAACGCGACAAGGAGATCTGCGCGCGGCTCGGCCCTGAGCTCAAGAAGCGCGGGCTCATCTTCTCCGGGATCGACGTGATCGGCGACTATCTCACCGAGATCAACGTCACCTCGCCGACCGGCATCAGGCAGATCGCCGCGTTCGGCGGACCCGACATCGCCGCCATGATCTGGGACGTGATCGAGAAGAAGGTCAAAGCTCAGAAGGCCAAGAGGAGGGCGTGATGACAGCCGACCCCAAGCATCTCGGCGCCACGTTCGACGCGCACTGCGACGCCGAGTTCAAGACGCGCGACATCGAGGCGACCATGGCCACCATGGGCGACGCCCCTCACCTGACGCACGTGCCGACCATGACCGGAGGCAACGGCCGCAACGACGTTCGGCGGTTCTATGAGACCTGGTTCATCGGCCGTTGGCCGAAGGATGTATCAATCACGCGCCTCTCGCGCACGGTGGACGAGACCCGCGTGGTCGACGAGATGATCGTCAGCTTCACCCATGATTGCGAGATGCCGGCCCTGCTGCCGGGCGTGCCTCCAATAGGGCGGAAGGTGGTGCTGCCCCACGTTGCCGTCGTGGGCTTCAAGGACGGCAAGATCGCCTACGAGCATATCTATTGGGACCAGGCGTCCTTGCTCGTGCAGATCGGGTTGCTAAATCAGTCGAAGCTGCCGGTGACCGGCGCCGAGCAGGCGGCCCGCCTGCTCGATCCGAGCCTTCCCTCCAACACCCTGATCCTCGGCACTTAGTCGGCCATACGGCGCCATGACAGTTCACGCTGGTAGCACAATTCCATTGTTATCGCCTTCTGGTTGTGCTTCCCTGCTGAGGTTGTAGCGACACGGAATGCAGCCATGGGCTGTTTCAGAGACATCTTAACCCGCTCCGCGTTCGGCCTTCTGCTCCTCGCCATTTGCTTCTTCGTTTCAATAGAAGCGTTTTCTCCCTCGCCGTCCTTGGCGCTCGATCAAGCACCAGCGGTCTTGGCCGGGCCGCCCATGGCGCCGGATCTAGCCAACCCCGTCCCGACCGGAGCCTCGAACGATCAAGACGCGGATCAAGACAAACCTAAGGCCTATATCACCTACAAGACGCCTTACGAGTTCTACTTGACGGCGATCACGGTCGTTCTCGGCGTGCTCATGGCCGTGTTGCTCAGCGTGCTTGGCCTAAGGCCAGCAGTTCACACAGAGATATTGAGGGCGCTGGTGATGATCGTCTTCTCTGCCCTCTTTCTGATCGTCGCGGGATATTCAGAGAAGCAGACCGCGCCTGTGTTCGGCCTCCTCGGAACGATCCTCGGTTACATGTTCGGAAGGTCGGTGGATTCTGACCGCGCGCCACCACCCGCGCCCTCGCCGGAACCCCCCGCCGAAAACAAGACGACTACAGCCCTCACCGGTCGCAAGTCGACGAGGCGTCGCCCGAGCGGGAGCTAGACGCGATGGCAAGAAGAGTGCCGCTCATAGCGTCGGCTGCAATAATGCTCGGAATTGGGATGCCGGCGCTGGCGAAAGACCTTTGCATCCAAGATCTCAGCCTTCCATCGACTAATCAGGTCCCCGAGGGTACGCCCGACGTCGGGCCCGTGATTCCTCCTCCTCCAAAGACGGGAAGCGGTCCGGGACTTGCGCCGGAGCTTCCGGTTCCTATGGCACCCGCGTTCCCTCCGACAATGTATCCCCCCTATGGTCCAAAACCGTTTCGCTTGACGCCTCCCTTTATTGTCGATCAACACGAGGTCGGCATCTACAATCCTTCCCAATTCACGCTCAGTTTCCTGCTCGGC
Organism: Methyloceanibacter sp.; assembly: GCA_035499115.1. Classification (GTDB taxonomy): domain Bacteria; phylum Pseudomonadota; class Alphaproteobacteria; order Rhizobiales; family Methyloligellaceae; genus Methyloceanibacter. Next base: position 19,252 of record DATJZL010000121.1, read on the forward strand.
GATCCTCCCACGGAGGTGAAGCTTGATCCTCGTCAGATCAAGATCATCCCGGCCACGGCAGGAAGCGTGCGCGCGCAGATCAAGACAGGTTTCAGTGACTTCTCCGCCTACGGTCTGTCCGCCGGCTCGGTCTATGCGATCGTGTTCTCATCAGGCACCTGGATGTTTGCCAAGTACTAGCACTCATGTTTGTTCGTCGTGCGCTTGCGCGGCGTCTTGCTCGCCGGCTGCTTCCTGCGTCTTCTGAAAAAGGTGCACCAGCCATGGAACGCGACGCCGGCGGCCCAGCCGAGAGCCACCCAATAGAGCCACCAGACCTTCGGCGTGACCGTGACGTTGGCGAACAGAAGCACGAGCACCACCGCCACATAGGCGAAGAGATGCACGGCGAAGGCGCGCGCCTTGCGGTCGATGAAAATGCGCTCGCGCCGCCTCGTCTTGCGCAATAGAAGCGCGAAGGCATGGGTGGCGACGGCCACGCCCCAGCCGATCAGCACCCAAGGAAACCAGAGTGTGTCAGGCGTGAGCCATAGATTGACCCCGGCACAGATTGCCGTGACCGCGACAAAGGCCAGGAGGTGGCTGAGGAAGATGCGCATTGGCAGGTCTTTGAACATGCGATTCCCTTATTGAAGGCCGCGCGCCAGGCTACTCTAGTCTCGAGGCGGTCTAATGCGTTGATTCACTTCAAGCGAGCGATGTTCGCTGATTGTTCTTGCCGTGGTCGCC
>DATJZL010000122.1:0-2258 GCA_035499115.1 Methyloceanibacter sp.
CTTCGCAACGGCGTCCTCCACCCGCCGCTCGAAAAGCTGCGCCGACCTCTCGTTGATCACCGTGCCGACGTCGACGGTAGGGTCCATCGGGTCGCCGTAGTGGAGCTTCCTAGCCCGCGCGGCGACGAGCTTGGCGAATGCATCCGCGACGCTTTTAACGACGAGGATGCGCTTGACCGCCGTGCAGCGCTGGCCCGAATTCTTTGTGGCGCCCACTACCGCAAGCTCGGCCGCCTTCTCAAGATCGGCATCCTCCATGACGATCAGCGGATCATTCCCACCAAGCTCGAGCACGAGGCGGCGGTAGCCGGCCTTGTCGGCAATATATTTGCCGACCTTCACCGAACCCGTGAAGGTGATGAGATCGCAATCGGGATCGGTGATCATGGCGTCGCCCATGGTGCGCGGATTGCCCGTGACGACGCTCAGCATCTCGGGGGGCAGGCCAGCTTCATAGAGCACGTCGGCGAGCGCGAGCGCGGTGAGCGGGGTTAGCTCCGTCGGTTTGAGCACGACGCGATTATTGGTGGCGATCGCTGGTGCGAGCTTGTGGCTCACCATGTTGAGCGGATGGTTGAACGGCGTGATCGCGGAGATCACTCCAAGCAGCGGAAAGCGTGTGGTGAAAATCTTGCGGTTCTTGCCGTTGGGGCTGATGTCGCAGGCATAGACCTCGCCGTCATCCTTAATGGTGAGTTGAGCCGCGAATGACCACACGTCATAGGCGCGGCTAGCCTCGTACAGGGAATCCTTCAAACAAAGCCCCGATTCGGCGGTGATCAGCCGCGCAAAATGCTCCTTGCGGTCGCGCAGCAACTCGGCGGTCGTTTGCAATATGCGCTGGCGCTCATAACGGGTGAGCTTGGATCGAAAGGCGCGCGCTTTCGCGAAGGCCGCGCGGACTTGCTCGGGCCGACCGGCCGGCACCGTGCCGATCACCTCATTCGTGTAGGGGTTGAAGACCTCGACGACTTCCTCAGCCGTGACGAGCTTGCCCGCGATGCGCATGGACTCTTTGCGGATCGAGGGTTTCGTTTGCAAATTCATGGCGACACCCTTGTCGATCGATCTACGTTTCTCTTGTAAGCGGCGGCGGAAGGGATGCGAGCGCTCTAGCTACGTCACATGGTGCAGTGCGACGGCGAAGACATCGTAGTTGCGCAGCTCTCGCTCTCTTGGCCAGTCCACCTTGCGGTTCACGATCATGGGCACTTTCTGTTCGGTCAGACCGCCATGCGAGCGCAGCGGCTCGGTCAAGCCAGACAGATCGTGGCGCGATTCGCTGGTTCCGAGAACCTTGTGGCGCGTCGAGAGCACGACAATATCGCCAATTCGGTCTGGCGGCAGGTCGAAGCGCGAACAAGCGTCGGCGTTCAAGAGGACGAGATCGACGCCGTCGAGGCGGGCAAGGCGCGCGATGAGCGCCACGACGTCAGCGCCAGACGGCAGGTAGACCGTGGCAAAAGAGCCAAGCGCTCCGTGATGGGCGACGTAAGGATCGGTGATCGGCAATATCACTCGCGCCTTGCCTTTGCCGACCCAGTCATCGAACAAATCCTGGAGATAGATCACGTCTGGGCTGCCATCCGGCTTGTGCTTGTCGTTCATGCCGTGGTCGGCGGTGAGCGCAAGCACGCAACCTTCCGCATCCAAGAGCCCGACATAGCGATCGAGCATGGCGTAGAAATCATTGGCGATCCTGGAGCCGGGTGCAGCCTTGTGCTGCACATAGTCGGTCGTCGACAGATACATCAGGTCGGGAGCGAAGCTCCTGAGCAGCTTGACGCCGGACGCCAAGACGAATTCCGAGAGATCGGCCGAATAGACCTCGGGCAATGGTCTGCCGACGAAGGCCAACACGTCGTCGATGCCGTTTGACGCCTTTTTTGATTCGTCAGCCTTTTCCGAGGAAAACGCGATTGCCCTGCCGCTGGAAAAATCGAGGCCGTTGCCGAGCAACAGCCGTAATTTATCCTTCGCGGTCACAACCGCCACCTTCGCGCCGGCTTCATGGAAGGCCTGCATGATGGTCGGCGCCCGCAGGAATTGCGGGTCGTTCATCATGACTTCCTCGCCTGTCTTCCGGTCGTAGAAATAATTGCCAGCGATCCCATGCACATTCGGCGGCCGACCGGTGATGATCGAGATGTTGTTGGGGTTCGTGAAGCTCGGAATGACCGATTTCGCCAACAGGTTTGAGCCGCTCCGCATCAGCCTTTCAAGGTTTGGTGCGAGCCCAGCACCGATCGCCTGCTCGA
>DATJZL010000123.1:0-2030 GCA_035499115.1 Methyloceanibacter sp.
CAGCATGTTGCCGAACAGATGGAACCAGCTGCCATGCATGAACATTGCGGTGAAGATGGTCACGACGCCCTCGATGGGATCTTGCGAGAAGCGCGCCGGGACGAACGCCCATTGCTCGATGAAGCGATCTCCGCCGCTGAGCTCGACGAGGAAGAAGAGCACGTTGAGGGCGATCAGAGCGAAGGTGACGACCGGAGTCGTCCGCCGTTGAGAATCGTCGTCGCCGACCGGGAACATGGGGTGTTGCCTCGAGCGCGGGCCCGCGTTGATCGATCATAACAACGAACGTTGCTAAGTCCATGCGAGGGCACTGCGAAGAGCCGAAAACCTGAACTATTTCCGAGGGGTGCGGCGTAACGGACACAGTGCAAAGGTCGATTCGGGGTGGCCGTGAACCGCTCCAGAGGCTAACGTATGACGGCTACGGGGGTTGAGATGGGCGGACGATCCTTAGCTGCCGGCTTTGTCGCTGCTGCGCTCGCGCTGGCGCTGCCGGCCATGAGTTGCGCGCGCGCCGAGGAGGGGCCTTCCACCTCCGCGACCGCGACGCTCCAAGCTGCGCCTGCGGCCGCCGCGTCTGCCTCGCAAAGCCCTGCGCAACCCGATAAAGCGACGGAGCCGCGAACCAACACGGCCGCGGCTACCCCGGGCGCTGAACCCGAGCCGACAACGCCGGACAATGCGAGCGCGCCTTCTCCTGACGCCGCCGCAACGCCGCCAAGCGCGGCGGGAGAGAAGCCGGCCGACCCGATCATCGTCGCCATCCGCGCCAAGCTCGCCGATCCGGCGACCCGCAAGGGCGTGGCCTCAGATGATCTCGCCGCGCTGCAAGCGTTCTATGCCGAGCGCACGGATCCGCCGCTGTGGATCACCGGCATGGGTTTCTCGGCGCGCGCGCAGGCCGTCATCGCCGAGATCGAGAAGGCCGATGATTGGGGTCTCCCCGCCGACGCTTTCGAGCTTCCGCCGCCCGCCGATCTTCCCGCCAATGTCGAGGCGCAGGCTTCCGACGAGGTCAAACTCGACCTCGCCATCCTCAAATATGCGCGCTTTGCGCGTGGCGGCCGCTTGTCGCCCTTGAGGGTCAGTATCCTCCTCGACCAGAAGCCGGACCTGCGCGAGCCCAAGACCGTGCTGGACGAGATCGGCGGGTCGCCGGCGCCCGATGCTTATTTGCGCTCGCTGCATCCCAAACACGAGCAATTCGAGCACTTGCGCCAAGCCCTTCTCAAGATCCGCGCCAAGGGCAAGAAGGGCGTCGACGGGCCGGAAGCTCAGCGCATCATCATCAACATGGAGCGCTGGCGATGGATGCCCACCGACCTCGGCACGTACCACGTCGAGGACAACATCCCCGAGTTCATGGGCCGCGTCGTCAAGAGCGGCAAGACCGTCTACGCGACCAAGGTCGTGGTCGGTCTGCCCAAATATGCCACGCCGATCTTTTCTGCCGACATGCGCTCGATCGTGTTCAATCCGGACTGGACGGTGCCCGAGACCATCATCCTCGAAGATCTCCAGCCCGCCTTGAAAGGCAACGGCTCAGCCCCCGACCTCTCGATTCTGCAAGCCCACGAGCTGAACGTCAGCTTTCAAGGGAAGCCGGTCGACCCCACCAAGGTCGACTGGGGGCGGGCCAATGTCATGCAATATACCTTCACTCAGCCGCCTGGCCCGGACAACGTGCTCGGCAAGCTGAAGTTCAACTTCCCCAACCGGCATGCGATCTACATGCACGACACCATCCAGCCCGAGGTGTTCGACGAGACGGTGCGTATGGCGAGCCATGGCTGCATCCGCGTGTTCCAGCCGGCGCGGCTTGCCACCTTCCTGCTTGCCGAGGACAAGGGCTGGTCGGATCAGCAAGTGAAGGACATGCTCGTTAAGGGCAATAACAGCGTGATATCGCTGAGCCACAAGATCCCCGTCCACGTCACCTATTTCACCATGACGGCGGACGAGAGGGGCAACACCCAGTCCTTCACCGATGTCTACGGCCTCGATGCCAAGATGGCCTCGGCCCTGTTCGG
>DATJZL010000124.1:0-5814 GCA_035499115.1 Methyloceanibacter sp.
ACCGGCTTCAACCCGTAGAGGGAAAGGATGGCGCGCTCGAGCCTGATCGCCGGCGGATGCGAGAGACCGACCGAGGGGAACTTGCCGTCGGGGCAGGGGAGCGTGAGCACGACGATGTTGGCCGAAGGCTCCTCGATCAGCGCCATGTGCACGCAGCCCTCGTCGCCCCACAGCCCAAGGAGCGTGGCGCGCGCATCGACCAGCTCCTGGACCGCGCTCCGCCATGCCTCGTTGGTGACGGTCACGCGCGGGAAGGGGCGATGAGCCCCCTCTTTGCGTCCGTCTTTGGCGATGTCGGTCAGCGTCATGGTCTTGCTCATCCAAGCAGTCGCGCCACCGCCTGAAACCAGGCAACGAGCTGCGGGGGAAGATAGATGCCGGCCGTGAGCACGAGGCCGAGATGGGCGAACATCGGGGCATAGGAGCCCTTGGACTTATGATTAGGCCCTCGGGGCGGCCCGAAGGCGATCGCGTTCAGCCGCAGGAACAGCGCGCCGATCGCCACCAGGATACCGAGCACGAGGGGAAGGGCGAGCAGCGGCTGCCGCGCGAAGGTCGAGCTGACCACCAGGAACTCGCTCATGAAGATGCCGAGCGGCGGTAGACCGGCGATTGCCACGACGCCGAGCACGAGCCCCCAACCGAGCACGGGATTGCTCTCGGTGAGGCCGCCCATGTCGGCGATTTTTTGTGTGCCCTTGACTTGAGCGATATCGCCGACGGCGAAGAAGATCGCTGATTTGGTCAGCGAGTGCATGCACATATGCAGGAGACCGGCGAAATTGGCGAGTGGCCCTCCCATGCCGAAGGCGAACGTGATGATCCCCATATGCTCGATCGAGGAGTAGGCGAACAGGCGCTTGATGTCGCCCCTTCGGTACAGCATGAACGACGCGAACACGATCGAGACAAGGCCCATGCTGATCATCAGCGAACCAGGGGCAAGCGCCTCGGGGTTGGCGGCAAGCAGCATCTTGAAGCGGAGCAGCGCATAGAGAGCGACGTTGAGGAGCAGGCCCGACAGCACCGCCGAGATGGGCGTCGGGCCTTCGGCGTGCGCATCGGGCAGCCAGGCGTGCAGCGGGGCGAGGCCGACCTTGGTGCCATAGCCGAGCAAGAGGAACACGAAGGCGAGGTTGAGCAGCGCAGGATCAAAGGCGCTGGCGTGGGCCATCAGCGTCGTCCACACCATGGAATTGAGGCCCTCGCCGATCGCCGGCTGGGCCGCCATGTAGACGAGGATGGTGCCGAACAGGGCGAGCGCGATACCGACGCTGCCGAGGATGAAATATTTCCACGCCGCCTCGAGGGCCTCGTGCGTCCGGTAGATGCCGACCATCATCACCGTGGTGAGCGTGGCGAGCTCGATCGCCACCCACATCACGCCGATATTGTTGGTCACGAGCGCCAGATTGAGCGCGAACATCAGCACCTGATACATGGCGTGATAGAAGCGCAAGAAGGTGGGCGTGAGCCGGCCGATCTCCAGCTCGTGCTCGATATAGCTCGCGCTGAACACGCTGGTGGTGAAGCCGACAAACGTGGTGAGCACGATGAAAACGTTGTTGAGGTCGTCGACCAGGATGTAGGGCCCGGGCGTCGGCCGAGCGAAGAAGAACAGCGACAGCGCGGCGAGGAAGCTCAAGAATGTCGCAAAGACGTTGAAATAGGCCGTGCGCTTGTAGCCCGGCAGCACGGCGAGCAGGATCGCCGCCGTCGCGGGAATGGCCAGGATGGCGGTCACCGCATCGAAGCTCATTCCCGTTCCCCGCGATAGAGATCGAGGGCCCCAACGTCGACGCTGTCGAATCGCTCGCGAATGCGGAACAGGAAGATGCCGATGACGATGAAGGCGATCAGGATGGAGAAAGCGACGCTGATCTCGACCACCAGCGGCATGCCCTTGGCCCCGGTGGCGGCGAGCACCAGCCCATTCTCCAGCGACATGAAGCCGATTACCTGGCTGACGGCATTCTGCCGTGTCACCATCATCAACAGACCGAGCAGCACCACTGAGAGGGCGAAGGCGAGATCTTCACGCACCAGCGGGTCGGCTCCGGCGGTGACGTGCAGCATCACCACCATGGAGAGCCCGACGAGCCCCATGCCGAGCAGCATGGTCGGGCCGATGCCGACCACCGTTTCGACCTCGCGGTGAATGCCGAGCTTGACGATCATGCGGTGCAGCACCACGGGGATCAGGATCGCCTTGAACAGGAGCGCAATCGCCGCGGTGATGTAGAGGTGGGGCGCGTCTTGTGCGTAGGCCTGCCAAGCCACCGACAGGGCAAGCACCAAAGCGTGCAGGGCGAAGACATTGATGAGCGCATAGAGCCGGTCCTGATAGAGCAGCATGAAGCTCACCAAAACGAGCGAGCCGGCGAGCAGGTGGGCAATGTCGAGGGTGAGGCTATGCATCTACAGACTCCTCGACACGAACATCAGCAACGTCGCCAGCAGTCCGAGCATCAGCGCGGCACCTAAGAATTCCGGCACGCGGAATACGCGCATCTTGGCAATCGAGGTCTCGAATACGGCAAGCAGGAAGGCGCATACGGCGAGCTTGACGAGGTAGGCGACGACGCCGATCGCCAGTTCCGCCGCCGGCGCCCCCTGTGGAGCGAGTCCCCACGGCACGAACAAGCACGAAATGAGCGAGACATAGAGCAGGAGCTTGAGCTCGGCCGAGAGGTCGATCAGCGCGAGGTGGCGCCCCGAATATTCGAGCACCATTGCCTCGTGCACCATGGTGAGCTCGAGATGCGTCGCCGGATTGTCGACCGGGATGCGCGCATTCTCGGCGATCGCCACCATGATGAGCGCGATCAACGCCATGCCGAGGGAAACGCGCAAACCAGCTGCGCCCGAACCGAGATACTCCGCCATAGTCGAAAGTTGAGTGGAGCCGGCGACGAGCGCGAGCGTGAACACGATCATCAGCATGGCCGGCTCGGCAAGCGAGGCGATCATCACCTCGCGGGAGGACCCGATGCCGCCGAAGCTCGTGCCGACATCGAGGCCAGCAAGGGCGAGGAAGAAGCGAGCGAGCCCAAGCAGTGCGATGATGACGATAAGGTCTGCCGACCAGGAGAACATCAACCCCGCACCGAAGGTCGGCACCAGCGATGCTGCGACCCAGGTGGCGGCGAAGATGAGATAGGGGTTGGCCCGGAACAGCCATGACGCACTGTTGGCGAGCACCACCTCCTTGCGCATCAGCCGCACGAGGTCGCGGTATGGCTGGATGAGAGGAGGCCCTTGCCGGCGCAGCAGCCGCGCTTTCACCTTGCGCACAAAGCCGGTGAGGAGCGGTGCCAAGAGGAGCACCAACAGCATCTCCGTGCCCTGCACGATGAGGTTGAGCATCAGGGCCATATGGCGAGCACCAAAAGCAGGCCGACCAGCGCCACGAAGACGAGGCTGAGATACTGGCGGATGGAGAGAAACTGCAGACGGTTGAGGACGCCTGCGCCGTAGTCGACGCTACGAGCGGTCGGCGCGTAGAGCACGTCCCAAATCGGATCTTCGAGATCGACCTCGAACCGGGCTGGCCGGATGTCGCCGGGCGGCGGCATCTCGATCCGCTCGCGCGCGTGGAAGACAAGCGTGCCGAACACGCGGCGGATCGGTTGGGCGAAGCTCGAGGCCGTATATTGCGCGCGCGGCGATGGGTCGGGATAGCCGCAATCCCAAGCAGGCCCGCGCCTCAACCTGTCCGAGGCGAGCCGGTGGATGGCAAGAGCCGCCGCCGAGCCGGAGAACAGCATGAAAAGAAATACGAGAAGCCCGTTATAGGAGCTTCGCGCCTCGGCGATCGGCACGATGGAGAGGAATGGCACGTCGCGCTGGAGGGGCATGGAGTCGCCGACCATGGTCTTGGCGACGGGTCCGAGCGCATCGATGAACAAGCCGGGCAGGATGCCGGCGATGAGACAGAGAGCGGCGAGCGCGAACATGGCGCCGAGCGAGAAGCGGTCTGTCTCGTGCGCGTGGCGGGCGGCCTCTGAGCGCGGCCGCCCGAGAAAAGTGACGCCGAACGCCTTGACGAAGCAGGCTGCGGCCAGCGCCGCCGACAACGCGAGCAATGCACCGACTGCCGGCACGAGGAATTTCAGGCCCCAGGCCGGCAGCTCTGGGCTCAACAGGATCGCCTGGAAGGTGAGCCATTCGGAGACGAAGCCGTTGAGCGGCGGAAGCGCCGAGATGGCGACGCAACCGACGAGGAAGGTGAAGGCGGTGAGCGGCATGGGATGGATGAGCCCGCCGAGATGTTCCATGTCGCGCTGTCCCGTCGCGCCGAGCACGGCGCCTGAACCGAGGAACAACAGGTTCTTGAACAAGGAGTGGTTGAGCACGTGGAGCAGCGCCGCGGTGAAGGCGAGCGCCGCAGCCGAGGGCAGCCCGTAGGTCTGGAAGGCGAGCGCAAGTCCGAGCCCGATGAAGATGATGCCGATATTCTCGACCGTGTGATAGGCGAGCAGCCGCTTCAAATCGTGCTGCATCAGCGCATAAAGCACGCCCATGACGCAGGTGATGCCGGCAAGCGCGAGCACCACCATGCTCCACCACCAAGCTGGGTTGCCAACAAGGTCGAAGACGATGCGCACGAACGCGTAGACCGCGACCTTGGTCATGATGCCGGAGAGCAGACCCGAGATGTGGCTCGGCGCCGCCGGGTGAGCGAGCGGCAACCACGCATGGAGCGGCACGAGACCCGCCTTCGATCCAGTCCCGATCAGGACGAGAATGAGGACGAGCGCGGCGAGTCCGGAGGTGGGGTGGCTCTCGCGGATCGCATCGAACGCGTAACCGCCCTCGGGCCCGGCGAGCAGGCCGAAGGCAAGCAGAAGCGCGAGCGTACCGAAGCTCGCCATCACCAGATAGACGTAACCGGCGCGCACGTTCTCCTTGACCTGATCGTGCGCCATCACCAGTGCCCACGACGAAAGCGACATGAACTCCCAGGTGAAGAGGAAGGTGAAAGCATCGTCGGCCAGGACGACGAGGTTCATCGCGGCGAGAAACAGCGGATAGAAGGGCAGCACGCGTTGGGGCGCCATCTCGTGCCGGCCATAGCCGAGCCCGTAGAGACTCGCCATTGCCCCGCCGAGATTGACTACGGCAAGAAAAAAGGACGATAGCGCGTCCAGCCGGAAATGCGCGCCGATCCACGGCAGGCCGACCGGTAGGACCAGAGTTTCTACCGGGCCGCCGCCGAGAAGTGAGGTGAGCGCCAGTACCAGCGCGACTCCTCCCACCGCCAGCGAGCCGCCGTACACGAGGATGCGGCCGAACGCCGTGCGGTGCAGGATGACAGCGAAGGCTCCGAGCGCGATCGATGCGGCGGCGAGCGACAGAATGACGGAGAGCGCCATCGCTAGGCTCGCAGCATGTCTGGCGTATCGAGGCCTCTCATCTCAGGCCATCGGCGCTTGGGTGGAGCCGTTTCTGCGCCGCCTGCAGGCATGCGTGCTCAGATCCCAAAGCCATCGTCCCGCCCCTTCGCCTGGAGAAGTCGCCGAGTTCTAGCCTGAATGGATGTGCCGCGCTACCCGTCGCGCTCGACGAAGGATAGCGATGGGGGCAAGGCTTAAGCGTAGCGGAACTTGGCGTTTAGGGGCTGTTGGCCTTGACGAGGTCCTCGCGGGCCTTTTCGAGATGCTCGTTAATCAGCCCTTGCGCGCGTTGCGCGTCGCGCTCATTGAGCGCGTTGAAGATGGCGCGATGCTGACGATTGTAATCGGCGATGACCTCGGGCGTCAGGATCTTTTCCTTCATCGCGTCCCACTGGGCATGCAGCCGCACATGGTTGAT
>DATJZL010000125.1:0-17466 GCA_035499115.1 Methyloceanibacter sp.
CAAGCGACGCGGCAAATAACAGCGCCCCGAACAAGAGGATGACGACGGCGCCGCCAATGGAGCAGGTCGTCCACACCGCATTCGCCCAGGTGCCGCCCGCCCCGCCGAGCTTGAGCGCGAGCTCCCGCGAGCCGAGGGCAAACGTGGCGAGCAACGCGACGGTGATCGCCGTGCCGAACGCCATGGCGAAGGTTGCCGCGACGCCTGCCCAAAACAGCCCCTGGGTGACGGCGAAAACGAGCACGAGGATCGCTCCCGTGCACGGTCTGATGCCGACCGAAAGCACCACCGCCATCATCTTGCGCCAGGACATCGGACCGGCGAGCTGGCGCGCATCGACAATGTGATTGCACGCTTCCCCCGGTGCATGGTGATGACCCTGGTGGTCGTGCGCAAGGTGATGATGGTCATGGTCATCGGCGTGAGCGTGATCGTGGGAATGGTCATGGTCATCGGCGTGAGCGTGATCGTGGGAATGATCATGCGCGTGGCTGTGGCCATGCTCATGGTCATGAACATGATGGGAATGATCGTGGCGCTCGAGAGCCGCATGACTATGCCGAGAGTGTTCTACAGAAGCGAGTGCCAGAGGCGCGCCGCGCCAGCTGCGCCAGAGCTTGAGGAGTTGCGTCGCCAGCAGATAGAGGCCGACCAGTGCGATCAACGCATAGCTCACGCTTTCGAGCTGGTTCGACCAGGCATTGATCTGGAGTCCGCTTGCGTTGAGCCCAAACAACAGCACGCTGACTAAGACGACGGCGGTCATCGCCTGCACCCCCGCGGCGATGAAGGAGAGAATCACGCCGCGACGGGCAGTCTCCTCATTCGCTACGATGTAGGAAGAGATGACGGTCTTGCCGTGCCCGGGCCCCACCGCGTGAAGTATCCCGTAGAGGAACGAGAGCCCGGCAAGCGTCAGCGCGCCTGCCACGGGATTGGCGCTCTTCAAGTCTTTGACGCTCATGGCGAGCGTACGCTGCATCGTCTGCTGCTTGTCGACCACCCAGGCGAACAGGCTCCCCAGCGGCCCGCGCGATTGGAGGGGAGAGGCGATCGGACGCGCCCCGAAGGCGGACGGGGGTGCGGACTCGGTCGCCGCGAACGGCGAGATCGGCTTAAGCTCGGCGCGCGCGGCCGGAGTGCCGATAGTGAGGGTGATCAAAGCGAGCAGGACGGCGCCTGCGACAGCCCGTGCGCGTCTCATAGATGCGAATCCTTGCATTTCACCGTCACCGTTTGCGCAAACTGTGATCCGAAATTCGAGTTCGGTCCGAGCTGAGTGAAGAAGGATTCGGTCAAGGCCTTGGTGTCGGCAGCGGTATCTGGATCGGGAACGATGATCTTGGCGTCGCAGCCTTTGGTGTCCGCCCCCGCAAGCGTGACGGGCTTCTCGGTGGCAAAGCCGAAGGCGACGAAGAAGGAGGGGTCGTACACATCCACGGCGACCGGCTTGCCGTGCGTATCGACCGGCTTCTCCAGCGGCAGGGTGAAGTGGAGCGTGAGCACGTTCTTGTCGTAGTCGATCCAATAATCGACCGGCGGCTTCAGCTTGATGAGCTTGTCGTCCTCGCCGTCGAAATGCACGTAGGTGAAATAGTCGAACTCCTTCAGCGACTCGACATTGACCTTGGCGAGGGGTTCGAGCTCTTCCTTGGAGTAGACGCCGTCCTTGTTGGTATCGAGGCCTTCGACCGCCATCGCGGTATAGAACTCATCGAAGGTCCAGGCGTGGCGGATGGCAATGATCTGGTGATTGGGCCCCAATACGATCTCAGAGCGGACCGTCGCCCAGACATGGGGATGGGCAGAGACAGAAGGCGCGAAGGCAATAAGGGAGGTAAACGACAGGAACAGTGTCGCCGCACGTCGACGCTCATGTGCACCCCAGAACGGCAAGGTGTAAGGCTCCTCCCTTTAGAGTGAGCCGCTCTAGCAGGAGATTATGGACGATTGGCGGCCAAGACAGTGAGGCAAAATGGTCTTGGATATCGCCGTGGACGGCTGCCAGCGCGACAAGGCGGCAAAGGTCAACAAAATCTTAGAGATCGCACGAATGAGAACGCAACTGGTAGAAAACGACGTCCAGTAAGGGGACATTCACCCAAGCGCGATATTGAGGCTTCACCAACACCGATCCACAAAAAGCAGGCCCAAGCCGTCAACCATGGATGCTCCTCGCTCCAGCCGCTCAAGTAAGGCGGCACGATCGATCGCCCTCGATGCTTTCGAACGTCTCGTCGTGGTGTTTCTCTTTGGCCGGTTTGCTTTCAAAATGCTCGACGCGCCGGCGGCGGGAGTGGATTTCGTCACTATCCTAATTCTGTTGTCGGAAATCCTTCCCGTCATTTTCATTTTGAGCCGACGACGATCAGAGGCTGTCTCGCAAAGGTTCTCCGATTGGCTCTTAGGAATTTCCGGCGCAACGCTCCCACTTCTGGTAAACCCAACAGGCCCCGCGTCTTTCGTGCCACACGGCATTTGCGCTGTGATCATGCTGGCAGGTTTGTACTTGCAAATCTCAGCGAAGTTGAGTCTCGGCCAAAGTTTCGGTCTTGTCGCAGCGAACCGGGGCATCAAGGTGATTGGACCTTATCGTTTTGTGCGCCACCCGATGTACGCAGGTTATATGATTGCTCACAGCGGCTTCTTGCTTGCGTTTCCATCCTTGTGGAACGTGAGCCTCTATTCAGCCGAGTTCATCGTCCAAGTGGCGCGCTTGCTCAGGGAAGAGCGTTTCCTTACGCAAGATCGGGAGTACCGTGCTTACGCTGCGCGCGTTCGCTATCGTCTATTGCCTGCAATTTTTTGAGGGTCTGCCCAACGAAAGCTCAGGCTTCCGGGTGCATGCCGAAGCGAAGGTGAGATGCCCTCACATACAGGCGCATCCTAACGCGCGGGTAGGGCTCGCTGCGGTGCTTCTCACGATTTCCGAGGTGGCCGAGAGGCTAAGCTGAGCGGCTGCAGGGGCTCAAGTATCCGCTCGAAAGTCTCGCCCCGTCCCTTTAGTCACGCGAAGTGAGCTTGCCGTGCGCCAAGCGCGGCGAACGCCGCGCGGCAGAGCGCGAAACGGGAGTCCCAGCGTCTTCAGCGCCCGTTGGCCGACTAGCGTCCTCAAGCGTTACTGCGCGGGCGTCAGATCGGCAGCGACCGTGTTAAACAGGGTATTGAGCGACGAGCCAACGGCATCCACGGCCACGAGGATGGCAACCGAGATGCCGGTGGCGATCAGCGCATACTCGATGGCAGTGGCACCGGATTCGTTTTTGATGAAGTGAGCGAATGCAGTCCTCATTTTTGAGTCTCCCTTGGGAGTTCCTCGCCATTTTGCTCTTCGCCGCGGAACTCGCGTCGGAGCTGACAAGCGCGGGGCCAGCCCCACTTTCGGGAGCCGGCCCCACGCTTGATTAGAGCGCTTTACTGCGCAGGCGTCAGATCGCCGGCGATCGTGTTGAACAAGCTGGTGAGGTTCGTGCCGACAGCTTGAACCGCGGTGATGATGACGACGGCGATGCCGGCGGCGATCAGGCCGTACTCAATGGCCGTGGCACCGGACTCGTCCTTGACGAAACGTGCAATTGAAGTCCTCATTTTCGACTCTCCCTTTGATTTAGGTCTGAAGGTCCCCTCGCCAAACTGTCCTCAACGGCGGAACCTCGTGAAAGCTATCACGCATGGTTTCCGTCTCCTCCGTCATTGGCAGGGGATCTGGTTACAGGGATTTTAGATGTTTTCGGGATGCCCTGGGCGCATCGACCCAGCTCAGGAGGCCACTCCAGGCAGCCAAAGGAGCCTCACCTTGACTCTTGGTCCGATTCTATTTAGAACAAAACAGGAACGAGAGTTGAGGTCAGTAGCGTGCGTAACGACGTTCCAGGCGGTGCAGAAGGTCTCCTCGTTCCGCCGGCTGGCGTTGCAAGAGCAGGCGGGACCACGGGTAGGGTCCTGATCGAGCAGCTACGCGCAACGATCCGTGCGCTCGAGCAGGTTCCCGTGTCCCTTGGCCTTCCCCCCGCACCGGGTCCGGGCCCTTCCCAGCCCGCCTGCTCTTTATCTCTATCCCCTACGTTGTCATCATCTCTATCCCCTACGTTGTCATCGCCCGGCTTGACCGTGCGATCCAGTAACCCCCGACTCGAGGTACTGCCCCAGCCTACTAACCAAGGTCGGGAATTACTGGATGCCCGCCTTCGCAGGCATGACGAGGAGCGAGAGGAAAGAGAATTTCCCCTGACCAAGTTGACGCAAGCGGGGTTGCACGAGATCAGGAGCGCCTCCTACCGCGACACCCCGGCCGCGCTCGGCTTTGCTCTTGCTGCGATCACTAAAATCCTGACCGAGCCGGGGCGCCGGAACCTCTTGCTCTGGTGCCTCACCCAAGAGGCCACGCGCGAATGGGGCCACCCTTACGGGCCAGGCCTCATTGCTCTCGGCCTCGACCCTGCGCGTCTCCTCCTTGTCGAGGCAAGGACGATGCACGAAGCAGCCTGGGCGCTCGAAGAAGGGCTTAAGAGCTTCGCCCTCGTTGCCGCGCTCGGACAGGCCGAAAGCGTGGCCGAGCTTGCCGCCCGAAGACTCGGCCTTGCCGCGCAAGCCTCGTGCACACCCTGCCTTCTCCTCTCCGGTCATCGGCACCAAAGGCTGCAGGGGACGCTCACCAGCTGGCGCATCGCGGCGTGTGGCAGTGCCATCACCTCATTTGATGACGCCGCGCCGGGCCGGGCAGCCTGGCACGTCACCCTTGAGCGCTGCCGGGGCGCGGCACCGGGGCAAAGTTTCATTGTGGAGTTCAGTCATGAGTCGGATGGTTTCCATCTATCTGCCGCATCTCCCGCTCGATCGCCTGCAGAGAGCCGGCAAAGCTCTTGCCGATGACAGGCCCTTCGCCCTTGTCGGCAGCGAGGAGCGCGGTCTTCTTCTGACCGCCGTCAATGGAGCAAGCGCCGCGCAAGGCCTCATCCCCGGCATGGGGCTGGCTGACGCGCGCGCCATCTGCCCGCATCTTCTGACCGCACCGGCCGAGCCACGAAAAGACGCTGAAGTCTTGCTTGCGCTGGCAGACTGGGCAAGCGTCCGCTACAGCCCGAGGCTGAACGTCGACGGCGATGACGGGCTCTGGCTCGACGTCACCGGTGTCGCGCATCTCTTCGGCGGAGAGGCTGAGCTTCTCGCCGATCTTGAGGCAAGGCTATCCCGGGCAGGGCTCACCGCGCAGCTTGCTCTGGCCGATACGCTCGGCGGGGCGCATGCGCTCGCTCGCTTCGCGCGATCCTCGCCCATCAGTGTGCCTCCCGGAAAGATCGCGTCGGCGCTCGCAGCCCTCCCCGTCGAGGCCTTGCGCCTTGAGCCCGAGATCGCGCACCTGCTTCGGCGGCTCGGCCTGAAGCGCATCGGCCAGCTCTATGCGTTGCCGCGGGCAAGCCTCGAGCGGCGCTTCCATGCCAAAGACGTGGCTGAAGCCGTGCTTCTTCGCCTCGATCAGGCGCTTGGGCAACGCGAGGAGAGATGCGCGCCTCTCCGGTCCGCAACCGACTACACGGTGAGACTTCCATTTCCCGAGCCGCTCATCACCCATGAAGGCGTTATGGCCGGCCTCGACTATCTCGCCGAAGAGCTTTGCGCCATGCTCGCCAGCAAAGGCCGTGGCGCGCGGCGCTTGGGCCTTTGGCTCTGCCGCAGCGACGGCTCTTCCGCCGTGATCGAGGCGGGCTTGAGTGCGCCGTCGCGCGAGAGGAAGCATCTCCTCAGTCTGTTCAAGGACAAGATTGAAGGGATCGACATGGGCTTCGGCGTCGACCTCATGGCCTTTGCCGCTCTGGTCACCGAGACGCTCTTGCCTGCGCAGACAAGTCTCGCCGCGAGCGAGAGGAAGGCTGCAGCTGAGCCTCTGATCGACCGCCTGGTCAATCGCCTGGGCGCGCGCGCCGTACGCCGCCTCTTCCCGCGCGAAAGCCACATCCCTGAATTGGCGCAAAGCGCGCGGAGTGCCTTGGCACGAAGTGTCTTGGCACGAAGTGTCTTGGCGCGAGGCTTCTCGGCGAGAAACGATGCGTCCGCCTGGGGCGGACTGGCGAAACCTCCGCGCCCCCCGCTTCTCTTTGCGAACCCTGAGCCCCTCACGGTGCTTGCCGAGATTCCCGAAGGACCGCCCGCGCGCTTCACCTGGCGGCATATGAGCCGCCGCGTGGTCAAGGTCGAAGGACCTGAGCGCATCGCCCCGGAATGGTGGCGCGCGTTACGCAGCGGGGCAATTCTTGTCACCTCCCTAAAGGGGAGCGGGAGAGCGAGCAGCAAGCACCAACCGCGGCCGCGCGATTATTACCGCATCGAGGATGAGGATGGGCATCGCTATTGGGTGTTCCGCGAAGGTCTCTATCAGGAGAGCGGGCTTGGCTCTCCCGGCTGGTTCCTGCACGGGGTCTTCGGGTGATGACATTCGCTTCTTACTTTTCATCGCCCGGCTTGACCGGGCGATCCAGTAGTCACCGATCTCTCAATAACGAAGGTCCGGGGTTACTGGATGCCCGCCTTCGCGGGCATGACAAAGGAAATGTCGAGACGGCATGATCCGCCATGCCGCGCTACGCCGAGCTCGATGTCACCACCAATTTCTCCTTCCTGCGCGGCGGCTCCCACGCCGAGGAGCTGGTGGCGACGGCAAAGGCGCTTGAGCTCGAGGCCATCGCCGTCACCGACCGCAACACGCTTGCCGGCGTGGTACGCGCCCATCTTGCCGCCAAGGAAGTCGGCGGAATCAAATTCATCGTCGGCGCACGGCTCGATCTCCAAGATGCGCCGAGCCTGCTCACCTATCCCCGCGACCGCGCCGCTTACGGGCGCCTCTGTCGTCTCCTGACACTCGGCCAGCGGCGCGCCGAGAAAGGCCAATGCACGCTCTTCCTCGACGACGTCACGTCACACGCCGAGGGCCTCATCTTCATCGCCCTCCCCCCTGATGAGATTGATTGGTTACGCCGCGACCGCGCCACACACTCCATCCCTCCCCTTGATGGGGAGGGTGGCTCGGCCATCGAGCGAGCCCTGGAGCGCATCAAGCAGGCGCTTGGGCCACGCGCCCAGCTCTATCTCGCGGCGAAGCATTGTTATCGCGGCGATGATCGCGCCTGCATCGAAGCACTCGCGCAACTCGCACGCCGCGTAGGCCTAGGCCTGGTCGCCACCAATGCCGTGCTCTACCACGCTCCGCATCGCCGTCCCCTCCAGGACGTGCTCACCTGCATCCGCGAGAAATGCACGATTGCCGAAGCAGGCTTCCGCCTCGAAGCCAATGCCGAGCGGCACCTGAAGCCGGCGCACGAGATGGCGCGCCTGTTCAAAGGCCACGAGGATGCGCTCGAGCGAACCATGGAGATCGCGCGAGCCTGTAGCTTCTCGCTCGACGAGCTTCGCTACGAATATCCCGACGAGCCGGTGCCCGAGGGCAAGACGCCGCAATCGCATCTTGTCGACCTGACCTGGCAGGGCGCGGCATGGCGCTTCCCTGGCGGGATCCCTGAGAAGGTGCGTGACACGTTGGAAAAGGAGCTCGCTCTGATCGAGGAGCTCAATTACGCGCCCTATTTCCTCACCGTGCACGACATCGTGCACTATGCGCGCGAGCTCGGCATCCTCTGCCAGGGCCGCGGCTCTGCCGCCAACTCGGCCGTCTGCTATTGCCTCGCCATCACCAATGTCGATCCGACCGAAATCGATCTCCTGTTCGAGCGCTTCGTCTCGCCCGAGCGCAAAGAGCCGCCCGACATCGACGTCGATTTCGAGCACGAGCGGCGCGAGGAGGTGATCCAATATATCTATGCCCGCTACGGCCGCGACCGCGCCGGGATTGCCGCGACCGTCATCTCCTATCGCGGGCGCTCGGCGGTGCGCGAGGTGGGAAAAGCGCTCGGCCTCTCCGAGGATACGGTCGCCGCGCTTGCCACCACCATCTGGGGCCTAAGCAATGAAGGGCTGCCTGATGAATATGTCCGCCAGGCCGGGCTCGATCCTAAAGACCCTCTGCTTGCGACCTGCCTCGAGTTGACGCAGGAGTTGATCGGTTTCCCCCGCCATCTCTCACAGCATGTCGGCGGCTTCGTGCTGACGCGCGGGCCGCTCTCGGAGGTCGTTCCCATCGGCAATGCCGCCATGGAGGACCGCACTTTCATCGAATGGGATAAGGACGATCTCGACGCGCTTGGCCTGCTCAAGGTCGATGTACTCGGCCTCGGCATGCTCACCTGCATCCGCAAAGCTTTCGCGCTGATCAAGGCCCATTACGGCGCGGACTTCAGCCTCGGCACGGTGCCGCGCGACGACGCGTGCGTTTACGACATGCTCTGCCGCGCGGACTCGATCGGCGTGTTCCAGGTCGAGAGCCGGGCGCAGATGAACATGCTGCCGAGGCTCAAGCCCCGCATCTTCTACGATCTCGTCATCGAGGTCGCTATCGTGCGCCCCGGACCGATCCAAGGTGACATGGTTCACCCTTATCTTCGCCGCCGCTCGGGCGTCGAGCCGGTCGAGTTCCCCTCGCCTCACCCCGATCATGGTCCTGAAGACGAGCTCCGTCAGGTGCTCGGCAAGACCATGGGCGTGCCGCTGTTCCAGGAGCAGGCCATGCGGCTCGCCATGGTGGCCGCGAAATTCTCGGGTCCCGAGGCTAACGAGCTTCGCCGCGCCATGGCCACGTTCCGCCGCAGAGGTACCATCGAGCGCCTGCATCAGAAAATGGTCGGGCGCATGACGGCGCGCGGCTATCCGGCCGAGTTCGCCGAGCGCTGCTTCAACCAGATCAAGGGCTTCGGCGAATACGGTTTTCCCGAGAGCCACGCCGCGAGCTTCGCCCATCTCGTCTACGTCTCGGCCTGGATAAAATGTCATTACCCTGCAGCCTTCGCCGCCGCGCTGCTCAACTCGCAGCCCATGGGATTCTATGCGCCGGCGCAGATCGTGCGCTGCGCACGCGAGCACGGCGTCGAGGCGCGCGAGGCCGATGTAAACCATAGCCTGTGGGACTGCACGCTCGAACCTGCCTCACAAGGAACCTGCGCGCTGCGTGTCGGGCTTCGCCAGATCGATGGCTTGCGCGAGGAAGAGGTAAAACGCCTCGTCTCGGTGCGCGATGGCCTCCCCGCCGAGCTCAACCCGCACCTCTTCATGCCTCCCCTATTGTCATCGCCCGACTTGACCGGGCGATCCAGTGACGACCGCCCCTTCGATGATGAAGGCCACGAGGTACTGAATGTCCGCCTGCGCGGGCATGACACAGAAAGGAGATTTAGCGATGTGCGGGATCTGTGGCGGCGAAGCGGTGTCGGCCGCGCCTGTCTCGAGAAGCTCGCGAGCGCGGACGCTTTCCGCTCTCTCGGGCTCGACCGCCGCCAAGCACTGTGGGAGGTGCGCGGCCTGCCGAAAGAGATCCCGCTACCCCTCTTCGACCACGCCGATGCGGCGGAGATAGGCGCCGAGGCGTCAGTGGCGCTTCCCGTCATGCCGCTCTCCGAGCATGTGGTGAACGACTACCGCACGCTCCGCCTCTCGCTCAAAGCCCATCCCATGAGCTTCTTGCGGACGCGCGTTCGAAAAGCGCGCATCGCCGCTTGCGCCGATCTCAAGCAGACGCACAACGGCGCGCGCGTGAGCGTCGCCGGTGTCGTGCTGGTGCGCCAGCGCCCGGGCTCGGCGCAAGGCGTGGTGTTCATGACCATCGAGGACGAGACGGGCATCGCCAATGCGGTGATTTGGCCGAAAGTACTCGAGCGCGAGCGGAAGGTGGTGATGGGCGCGCGGCTCGTCGTGGTGCATGGCCGCGTGCAGCGCCACGAGGACATCATCCATGTGGTCGCCGAACGGCTCGAAGACCGGAGCGATTGGCTCCGCCTCCTCACCGAGGACGGCGAGAGTTTGAGCCTCGCGCTCGCCAATGCTGATGAGGTCAAGCGCCCCGACCCCGGCTCCTGGCGCTCGGCGCGCGAGGAGGACGCTTCGCTGCCCTTGGCGCCCGCCGATCACGTCAAGCACCCGCTCCCCTCCCGCGAGCGCTTCCATCCGCGCTGGCACCCGCGCCGTCATCCGCGCTCAGAGCACATCATCCCCAAATCTCGCGACTTCCACTAGGCGATCAACTTTGCGCGAGAGGTAGCGAGCCCCGCGAAAGTCGCTATGCTGCCCGCCATGACCCGCAAGCTCTTAACCATTGCCGCTTCGCTCGCGCTGCTTTTTGTCCTCGGCGCGCCGGCACTCCGCGCCTTCGAGCAACCGGAGGCGGGCAGCGGTTTTGCCCCGAAGCCGCTCGTCAAGGCGAAGCAGCACATGGTGGTCGCTGCCAACCCGCTCGCCGCCGAGGCGGGACTCGCGATTCTGCGCAAAGGCGGCAGCGCCGTCGATGCCGGCATCGCCACGCAAATGGTGCTCAATCTCGTCGAGCCGCAATCCTCAGGCATCGGCGGCGGTGCCTTCATCCTCTATTGGGACAAGCAGAACAACGAGCTCGCGAGCATCGACGGCCGCGAGACCGCGCCATCGGCGGCAACGCCTGAGCTCTTCCTCGACAAGGACGGCAAGCCGCTTCCGCGTGAGGACGCCATGGGGAGCGGGCTCTCCGTGGGCGTGCCCGGCGCGCTTGCTGCGCTGAAGCTCGCGCACGACAAATACGGCAAGCTTCCCTGGGCCGACCTGTTCGAGCCGGCGATCGCGCTTGCCCGCGGCGGCTTCGCCGTCTCCCCGCGTCTTGCCGCGGAACTCGCCGAAGCGCCAGCAGAAAGCTTCACGCCTGAAGCGCGGGCTTATTTCTTCGATGCCGATGGCAAGCCTTGGCCGGCTGGCCATATCCTCACCAATCCAGCGCTCGCCGATTCGCTCGCGACGATCGCACGCGATGGTCCAGATGCTTTCTACAAAGGTGATATTGCTGGCGACATCGCTCATGCTGTGCAGACTGATCCGCGCCGCCCCGGCACGCTCTCGGTCGAAGATATCGCCAGCTACCGCGCCAAAGAACGGCCGCCGGTTTGCGTCGTCTATCGCGCCGAGAAGATTTGCGGCGCCGGCCCTCCCTCCTCCGGCGCGGTTACGGTCTCGCAGGTGCTCACCCTACTCGCCCCGTATGATCTTGGTCCGGCACCGCTCAGCGTGCGCGCCGCCCACACCATCATCGAGGCCGAGCGGCTCGCTTATGCCGACCGCGGGCGCTATCTCGCCGACCCCGATTTCGTCACCGTTCCGGTCGCCGGGCTCCTCGATCCGGTTTATCTCAACGAGCGGCGCAAGCTGATCGATCCTGACCACGCGCAGTCCAACGTCGTTGCGGGCATACCCCCAAATACGCGCCAGGGCGCTTATGGCGCCGACGCGACGCACGAAGTCCATGGCACGAGCCAGGTCTCGATCGTCGACGACGACGGCAATGCCTTCTCCATGACCACGACGATCGAGCAGTCCTTCGGCTCGCGCAACATGGTACGCGGCTTCCTGCTCAACAATCAGCTCACCGACTTTTCGTTCGTGCCCGTCGACGATGAGGGACGCCCGGTGGCCAATCGCGTTGAGGGAGGTAAGCGTCCGCGAAGTTCCATGGCTCCGACCTTGGTTTTCGCGAGTGACGGCGCGCTTCACTATGTTCTCGGCAGCCCTGGGGGCGCCGCCATCATTCTCTATGATATCAAGGCGCTCATCGCTCTGATCGATTGGCGGTTCGACGCAGCGCAGGCTGCTGCGCTCGTCAATTTTGGCTCGACCGGCGATGCGCTGGTGATCGAGCCGGGCGCCGAATGGAACAACCTCGCCAACGCGCTCGAGAGCCTCGGCCATAACGTTCAGCGCGCCGATCTCGTCAGCGGACTCCACATCATTGCGGTGACGAAAGACGGCCTCGAAGGCGGAGCCGACCCGCGCCGTGAAGGCGTGGCGCTCGGAGATTGATGACCGTCCGCAGTCAATCGATCGCTATCCGCGGCGCGGGCGTCGTCGGTCTGTGGCAGGCGCTCCTGCTTGCTCGCGCCGGAAACGCCGTCACCATCTATGAGCGCTCCGCCACGCCGTTCGCAGATGCCTGCAGCCCTTATGCCGGCGCCATGCTCGCGCCACGCTGCGAGGAGGAAAGCGCCGAAGCCATCATCGGCGAGCTCGGCCTGCGGAGCATCGCGCTGTGGCGCGCGACCTATCCCGCTATCGTGGTGAACGGCTCGCTTGTTGTTGCGCCGCCGCGCGACCAAACCCTGCTCGATCGCTTCGCCCGCATGACGCACGGCTCAGAGCGGCTCGCCGGCGATGCGCTTGCAGCGCTCGAGCCCGATCTCGCGAAACGCTATACGACCGCGCTCTATTATCCCGGCGAGGCGCATCTTGCCCCTGAAGCGGCGCTCGACTTTCTGCTGACTGAAGCGAGAGCCGCCGGCGCGCGCCTCATTCTCGGCGAAGGCGGAACGCCGCGGAACGCCGACCTCGTCATCGATTGCCGCGGGCTGGCCGCTAAAGACAAGCTTCCCACTCTGCGCGGCGTGCGTGGCGAGCGCATCGTGGTGCGTGCCCGCGATGTCGCCCTCTCGCGGCCGGTGCGGCTGCTTCATCCCCGCTTTCCCCTTTATGCCGTGCCCTGGGGACAGGACCTTTTCATGATCGGAGCGACGATGGTCGAGAGCGAGGAGACGGGTCCAGTCAGCGTGCGATCGGCGCTTGAGCTGCTGTCGGCCGCCTATGCCCTCGACCCTGCCTTCGGCGAGGCGGAGATCGTTAAGCTCGGCGCCGGGGCAAGACCGGCCTTCCCCGACAATCGGCCTAGGATTATCACTGCGAAGGGCTATATCTACGTCAACGGCCTTTACCGGCACGGCTTCCTGCTTGCGCCGGCTCTGGCCGAGCTTGTCGCCAACTATCTTTCGGCCGGCGAGACGCATCCGGAGGTGTTTGTTGCAGATCCTGCTCAACGGTAAGCGCTTCGCGACCGAGGCCAGAAACCTCGACGAGCTCTGCGCAGGCTTGGGCTTCGCCGATGCCAAGATCGCGACCGCCGTGAACGGCAGCTTCGTCGCCGCCTCGGAGCGCAAGAGAACGCCGCTCATCGAGGCGGCCGAGATCGAGATCGTGGCGCCAAGGCAGGGCGGCTGATGCTTACCCTCTACGGCGCGACCTTCACCTCGAGACTTTTGCTCGGGACCGCGCACTATCCTTCGCCCGAATGCCTGAAGCAGGCGGTTGACGCGTCAGGCGCGGAGATCGTCACCGTCTCGCTCAGGCGCGAATCGGCGCGTGCCCGCACCGGCCAAGGCTTCTGGGCGTTGATCGAGCAGCTCGGCGCCCAAGTGCTCCCGAACACCGCAGGGTGCCGCACCGCCAAGGAAGCGATCGCCACGGCGAACATGGCGCGCGAGCTGTTCGGCACCTCGTGGATCAAGCTCGAAGTGATCGCCAATGACGACACGCTCCAGCCCGATCTATTCGGTCTGGTCGAGGCCGCCTCCGAATTGGCGAAGGACGGCTTCGAGATACTGCCCTACACCACCGAAGATCTGAGCGCGGCCGAGCGTCTCGTCGCCTTGGGGTGCAAAGTCCTGATGCCCTGGGCCGCGCCGATCGGCTCGGCGCGCGGCCTTATCAACAAAGATGCGCTCAAGACGCTCCGTGCTTATTTTCCCGACACGCCGCTCATCATCGACGCCGGGATTGGGGCGCCCTCGCACTCGGCAGAGGCAATGGAGATGGGCTATGACGCGGTGCTGCTCAATACCGCGATCGCCAAGGCGGGCGACCCGGTGAAGATGGCATCCGCCTTTGCTCGCGCCATCGAGGCAGGCCGCCTCGCCTTCGAGTCGGGACTGATCGAGCCGCGCGACATGGCGTCTCCCTCAACTCCTGTCGCCGGCACGCCGTTCTTCAAGATCGACAACGCCTCCTGACCGGCTTCGTCATCCGAGACCGGTCTTGCTCAGCCTTGATCCCTTCTACCCCATCCTCCCCGACACGGAGTGGCTCGCCCGGCTCTTGCCGCAGGGCATCAAGCTGGTGCAGCTCCGCATCAAGGACAAGTCTGAAGCGGCCGTCAAAGATGAGATCGCAAGGGCCGTCGTGCTCTGCCGGGCGCATGGTTGCCAGCTCGTCATCAACGACTATTGGCGCGAGACCATCGAGCAAGGCGCGCATTTCGTGCATCTCGGCCAGAAGGATCTCGCAAACGCCGACCTATCGGCAATTCGCGCGGCCGGGATCGGGCTCGGCGTGAGCACTCACAATGTTGAAGAGCTGCACGCAGCGCTTGCAGCTAAACCCGACTATGTCGCTCTCGGACCGATCTACGCGACGACGCTCAAGGCGATGCCGTGGGCACCGCAAGGCCTGCCCCGTCTCGCTGAATGGCGTGCCAAGATCGACTGCGCGCTGGTCGCCATTGGCGGCATGACGGCCGATCGCGCTCCGCTCGCTCTCGCCGCGGGCGCGGACAGCGTCGCCGTCATTACCGACGTCGTGACGGGCGACAACCCCGAGGAGAGAGTGCGGCGCTGGATCGCCGTCACCGCGCCCTGGCGCCACTTGTGCACAGGAACTCCACAGGGCTGACGCCGGTGCTTCCTGCTTGACCCGGGCCGCCGCCCCCGGGATCATTCGGCACAATTCGGGAGCTGAGGAGTGGGGACTCCGATGAGCTATCGTCTCGATCCGGCTATACCCATGAGCGAAGCCCTGCGTCGCGTCGCCTTCGGCGAGATGGACGTCGCTCAAGCCGCGCTCGCGAGCCCTCCCGACCGTCACAACGGCGTGCACGACGCGCGTAAGTGCTTGAAGCGGCTGCGGTCTCTGCTTCTCCTCGCGAGGCCCGGAATGCCCGAGCCGGTCTTTGCCAGCCTCACTGAGAGGGTCGCGTCAATCGCTCGCGGCTTGGCACCTGCGCGCGATGCTCATGCGCTGATCGATGCCGTCAACAAGCTCGAGCAGGAGACCGAGCCGGGTCCGGGCCAAGGCCCGATCCATTCCATGCGCGCCTGGCTCGAAAAGCGCCGTCATGCCGCCGAGCAGAACCTCGAGCGGAGCGCGGCCTCGGATGCCATGCGCGCCCTGCGCGAGATCAGGGGTCCGTTCGCCGGCCTTGCGGTCTATCCCGACAATTTTCATGCCCTCGCCAAAGGGTTGAGGCGCTGCTACCGGGCGACGCGCACGTCGTTTCAACAGGCCCTCGTCACCGCGCACGACGAGGATCTGCACGAATGGCGCAAGGGAGTGCAGCATCATTGGCGGCAAATGCAGTTGCTCGCGCCCTGTTGGCCGTCGGAGCTGACAGCCCGAGTCGACGCCGCGCGCTCGATCTCGCAGTTGCTCGGCGACGATCACGATATCTCGCTCTTGAGCCAACTCGTCTCGACCCCGACCATGACCTTCGGTAGTCCCGAGGAGACGGCAGCCTTCCTCAAGCGCTGCCGCAAATGCCACAAGACGTTGCGCAAGGAGGCCGCGGTCCAGGGCGAGCGGCTGTTCGCTGAGCGGTCGCGTCCGTTCGCCGAGCGCATCGAAGCCTATTGGATGGCCGCTACCGGGCGCGGCGGCAAGCCAGCCGTGGTCGAGCCGGCGCGCCAGGACAATGTCGTGGCATTCGGGGATTTGCGCACCACGCGCGCGAGCTAAGCCGTCCTATAGACCGCGACTCTCTCGCCAAGCCTGGAACATCAGCACGGTCCATAGCGGCGCCTGCCAGTTGCGCTTTCCCGCGAGATGTTCGCGCCAGCGCACGAGGATTGGCGCGGGATCGAGCAGCCCGCCCGCGGCCAGTCGCCGCTCGGACAAAAGCTCCTCGGCCCACGGCCTGAGGGATCCTCTGAGCCAATGACCGATGGGAATAGCGAAGCCCGATTTCGGGCGCTCGACGAGATCGCGCGGCACGTGGCGATAGAGCACCTGGCGCAGTAGCCATTTGCCTTTGCCGCGACGCATCTTGAAACGCGATGGCAGCCGCCA
Organism: Methyloceanibacter sp.; assembly: GCA_035499115.1. Taxonomy (GTDB): domain Bacteria; phylum Pseudomonadota; class Alphaproteobacteria; order Rhizobiales; family Methyloligellaceae; genus Methyloceanibacter. The sequence goes on from DATJZL010000125.1 coordinate 15,937, forward strand.
GGACAACTCGGCGACGCGGTGGTCGAGGATCGGCACGCGCACTTCGAGCGCGACGGCCATGCTGGCGCGGTCGACCTTGGTCAGAATGTCGTCGGGAAGATAAGTCAGCGTGTCGAGATACTGCATGCGCTCGAGCCCATCGGGGAGCGCGCTCTCGACCGCTGCATCGAAAATCGGTCCCCCGAGCTCCCGTCCCTTGAGCGCCACCCTCTCCGGCTCGTCCCACGCGCTGACGAGACTGCGATAGGCGCCGGCCCCACCCCCCTTCAGCACCGCTGCCGCCTTCAGCATCTTATCGCCCGCAAGCGTCGGGCGCTGCTTCGCAGGCACAAGGCTGAATACGCGGTCCCACAGCGCGGGGCCCGCGATGCCGAGCCCGCAGGCAAGCCCTCTCCCTACACCCGCAGGCAGACCGGCAAGGGCGCGGGCGAAGCGGTGCCGCGTATAGCCGGCGAATAATTCGTCGCCGCCGTCGCCCGACAGCGCCACAGTGACGTGCTCGCGCGTGAGCTTGGAGAGAAGATAGGTCGGCACTTGCGATGAATCGGCGAACGGCTCGTCATAGATCAACGGAAGCTGCGGGATCACCGCCTCCGCTTCGCGCGGGCTGACATACAGCTCAGTGTGGTCGGTGCCGAGATGCTTGGCGACGGCGCGCGCATGCGGCGCCTCGTCATAGCCCGCCTCACCGAAGCCGATCGAATAGGACCGCACGGGTGATGTACTGTTCGCGCGCATCAGCGCCGCTACGGTCGATGAATCGATCCCGCCCGACAGGAACGCGCCGAGCGGCACATCGGCGACGAGCCGCCTTTTGACCGCGTCGCCGAGCAACGCCTCTAGGATGTCGGTGGCCTCGCCATCGCCAACGTCGAGAGGAGATGCATGTCCGTCTCGCGCGACATCGGCGAGCCGCCAATAGGCGCTCGTCTCGATCTTGCCGTCGGAATCGATGGTGGCGATGTGGCCCGGAGCGAGCTTGTCGATCCCGCGATAGATCGAATGCGGAGACGGCACATAAGACAGCCTGAGATAGGACGCGAGCGCATCCTCGTTGAGCTCGCCCTTCCAGCCAGGAAGGGCCTCGAAGGCCTTCAGCTCGGAGGCGAAGACGATGCGTCCATTGTGCCGCCCGAAATAGAGCGGCTTGATGCCGAGCCGGTCGCGGGCAAGAATCAGGCGGCGGTCCTTGCGATCCCAAATCGCCAAGGCGAACATACCGATGAGGCGGTTGATCGTCGCCGGCACCCCCCATTCGTCGACCGCCTCGACGATCACCTCGGTATCGGAGTGTCCCTTGAAGCGGTGGCCGAGCGCTTCGAGCTCCGGCCTGATCTCGGCGGCACTGTAGATCTCGCCGTTATAGGTGATGACGTAGCGGCCCGAGGCCGAGATCATCGGCTGCGCGCCGGCGGGCGAAAGATCGACGATGGAAAGCCTCGTATGGCCGAAGCCGAGGCCCGCATCGGCATCGACGAACACGCCGCTCGCGTCAGGTCCCCGATGGGACAGTGTTGCCGCCATGGCGCC
>DATJZL010000126.1:0-4300 GCA_035499115.1 Methyloceanibacter sp.
CCTACCGCGATGGCCTCGCGCGCACGGTCCATGAGTTCCTGATAGAACTGCACGTTGGCGTAAGAGAGCAGCATGGCCCCGAGCGCCTCACCCGACCTCACCAGATGATGCAGATAGGCCCGTTCATATTGCGCGGCGGGACATGAGCTTTCTGGATCGAGCGAGGTCTGATCCTCGGCATAGCGGGCGTTGCGCAGATTGAGCCGCCCTTGCCAAGTGAAGGCCTGGCAGTGGCGGCCTGATCGGGTCGGCAGCACGCAATCGAACATGTCGATGCCCCGGGCGATCGAGGCGAGCAAATCCTCCGGCGTTCCCACTCCCATGAGATAACGCGGGCGGTCCTCTGGCAGGATTGCCGTGGTCGTCTCGACCATGTCCAGCATCGCCCCCTGCCCTTCGCCGACGGCAAGCCCTCCGACCGCATAGCCGTCGAAGCCCATCTCGATCAGCGCGCGGGCGCACGCTTCGCGGAGATCGGGATAGACGCTTCCTTGCACGATCCCGAACAGAGCCTGACCCGGCTTGCTCATGCCGGCAAAGGCCGCTTTGCAGCGCTGGGCCCAGCGAAGCGACAGTTCGAGCGAGACTGTCGCCTCCTCGCGCGTCGCCGGATAAGGCGTGCATTCGTCGAGCACCATCTGGATGTCAGAGCCGAGCAGGCATTGCACCTCGATGGCACGCTCCGGGGAGAGCGCGACCGTGGCGCCGTCGATATGGGACTGGAAGGTGACGCCGTCCTCGTCGAGGCGCCTCAGCTTCGTTAGCGACATGACCTGATAGCCGCCGGAATCGGTGAGGATCGGCCCGCCCCAATGCATGAATTTATGCAAGCCGCCGAGCCGCGCGATACGCTCCGCTCCGGGCCTGAGCATCAGATGATAGGTGTTGGCGAGAATGATGTCGGCGCCCGATGCTTTCACGTCCTCGGGAAACATGGCCTTCACCGTCGCGCCGGTGCCGACCGGCATGAAGGCCGGCGTGCGCACGATCCCGCGCGGGGTCGCGATCTCGCCGAGCCGCGCCGCCCCGTCTTGTGCTTTCAGTGAGAAGGAGAAGCGCTCGCTCATGGCGGGGGCGCCGGGCTGAGCAAACACGCATCGCCATAGGAATAGAAGCGGTAATGCGAGGCGATCGCGTGCGCATAAGCGCGCTTCATCAGATCGCGCCCGGCAAAGGCCGCGACCAGCATGAACAGGGTCGAGCGCGGGAGATGAAAATTGGTGAGCAGGCGGTCGACGAAGCGGAATCTGTAGCCCGGCGTGATGAACAGCCTCGTCTCTCCGGTGAAGGGTGAGAGCTTCCCGTGTTGATCGGTCGCGCTCTCGAGCAAGCGGAGCGAGGTGGTGCCGACCGCGACGATCTTGCCGCCTCTCGCCTTCACCGCGTTGAGCGCGTGGGCAGTCTCGGCGGTAATGGAACCGTGCTCCTCGTGCATCACGTGATCCGCAGTGTCGGCGGTTCGTACGGGCAGAAACGTGCCCGGGCCGACATGGAGGGTGACGAAGTGGCGCGACAGCCCCCGCGCGTCAAGCGCCTGCATCAACCGGTCGGTGAAATGGAGTCCCGCTGTCGGCGCCGCGACCGCCCCCTCCTCCCGGGCGAACACGGTCTGATAGTCGTATCGGTCGCGCTCGTCCGCTGGGCGGCGCGAGGCGATGTAAGGCGGGAGCGGCATGGCGCCTTGCGCCTTGACGGCTTCATCGAGCGCGGCGCCGGCAAGATCGAAGGCGAGTGTCACCTCTCCTTCCTCGCCCCGCGCCTCAACCGTCGCGGCTAGACTCCCGAGCAGGCAGGCATTGCCACCCTCACCAAAGATGATGCGGTCGCCGGGCTTGAGCCGTTTCGCCGGACGCGCGAGTGCCTGCCAACGATGATCGTCGAGCCGCTCGATCAGCGTGACCGAGACGTGCGCTTCCGTTTCATCTCGCGTGCGCATGCCCTCGAGCTCGGCCGGAATCACCTTGGCGTCGTTGAACACGAGCGCGTCGTCCGGTGGAAGCAATTGCGGAAGGTCGAGCATCGTGCGATCGCGCATCGGTTGCTCGGCCGACGCATCGACCGTGAGCAGCCGCGCCGCGTCGCGCGGGCTCGCCGGGCGAAGCGCGATCAACTCCTCGGGCAGGTCGAAGTCGAACTCGGCGACGCGCACGGCGCTCGCGCTTAGGCCGGATCGGCGGCGACCCGCACCGAGAGGATCTTGTCCGGGCTCGACGGCGGCTCGCCGCGCTTGATCTTGTCGACATTCTCCATGCCGCCGATCACCCGGCCCCACACCGTGTATTTCTTGTCGAGGAAGGTCGCGTCGTCGAAGACGATGAAGAACTGGCTGTCGGCCGAGTCGGGCGATTGCGCGCGCGCCATGGAGACGGCGCCGCGGGTGTGCGGCTCGGCATTGAACTCGGCCTTGAGCTTCTTGCCGGAGCCGCCGGTGCCCGTGCCGGTTGGATCGCCGGTTTGCGCCATGAAGCCTTCGATGACGCGGTGGAACGGGACGCCGTCATAAAAGTGCTGGCGCGCCAGCTCCTTGATGCGGGCGACATGCTGGGGCGCGAGGTCAGGCCGCATCTCGACCGTCACCGTGCCCTTAGTCGTCTCGATGATGAGAGTGTCTTCGGGTTTCGCCATGACATCTGATCCTTAATTCGCGCCTATGGCACGATCGTCGCCGTCTTGATGTAGTCGAGCTTGGGGAAGTCCTTCTTGAGATAGGCGTTGCCTTGGCTCTGGACGAGCCCCTGGTCGGGACCACCGCCCTGCGGCGCGCCTTCGCCGTATTCGGCATAGAGGGCATCGACCACCTCCATCCCCGAGATTACCTGGCCGAACGGCGCGAAGCCCTGATCGTCGAGGCCGGCATTGTTGCCGAAATTGACGAATACCTGAGTGGTGCGCGTGTCGGGTCCGGCGGTAGCGAAGGTGATCATGCCGCGTTTGTTGCTCGCCTTTACCGGATCATCCTTGATGTTGGCGTCGCGCCACACCTTCGAGATCTGCGGATTGCCGTTGATGCCGAACTGCACCATGAAGCCCGAGATCACCCGAAAGAAGCGCGCGTCGTTATAGAAACCGTTCTTGACGAGATTGTAGAAGCGGTCGGCGCCGTTCGGCGCCCAGTCGCGATGCACCTCGACGACGAAGCTGCCTTTGCTCGTATCGAACTTCACCTTGTAGGTGGCGGGTGCCTTCTCGTTGAGGCTCGCGGGGTTGGAGAGATCGCCGGCGCTGACCGGCGCCAGCGTCGTCATGAGACCGAGCGCAAGGCTCGCGCCGAACAACACCAATGCGTGAATTCGCATGAGACCTCCTTGGACGGGATTGGACCGGGTTTAGCCGGCGAACTTCTTCTTGAGCGCCGCGGCGACGACGGGCGGCACGAAGGCCGAAACGTCGCCGCCCATTGCGGCAATCTGGCGGACGAGGCTCGCGGCGATGTGCCGTGAGTCGGGCGAGGAGGCCAGAAACACCGTCTCGATCTCCGGTGCAAGGGCCTGATTCATGCCCGCCATCTGCATCTCGTAATCGAAATCGCCGGAGTCGCGTAAGCCCCTGATGACGATCGTCGCGCGCGCCTCACGCGCGGCCGCGACCGTCAACGTGTCGTAGGTGGTCACCGCGAGCTTGAGCCCGACCTCCTTGGCCACGGGGCTCAGCACCTCGGCCGCGAGCTTGACCCGCTTCTTGGCGGTGAACAGCGGATGCTTGTCGTGATGGGTGCCGATGGCGATCACGAGCTTGTCGACGAGATGCCCCGCGCGGCGCACGATATCGACGTGACCGTAGGTCACCGGATCGAAGCTTCCAGGATAAAGCCCGACGCGCATGTTAACGCTCCACGGCGCGACGGTCCGTTCCCGCGCGCGATCCATCTTCTAGCCGCGCGGCGCCCAAATAGAAAGGCCCGACCGGAGCCGGGCCCTTCACACCCCCCATTGACGGTTATTTTATCGGGGCGGCTTGTGCCTCATGACCGAAGATATCGCCGAGATTGAAGCGATAGCCGACACCCGCCGAGAAGATCCACGGGTCGAGCTGGGCGTCGCCGACCACGTTGAGACCGCCGAGAGCGGCATTGTTGTGCCAAGTGACGGTGGTATCGAGCCAGGTCTTCTTCACGTCGAGATTGAGCGACCAGCCCTTGCCCAGCCCAATGTCGATGCCGCCCTGGAGGGTGAAACCCCAGGCGTCGTCGATGCTGACGCTCGAGGCGCCGAGCCGATTGATGCCAGTGCCGGTGTCGAAGAAGTTGATGTATTGCACGCCGGCGCCGACATAAGGCTGCCATTTGCCCATGCCAGTGAAG
>DATJZL010000127.1:0-4638 GCA_035499115.1 Methyloceanibacter sp.
CCTTCGAGCAGAAGGCCGACGTGATGATGCCGTTCTTCGGCCTCACCATGAAGCTCGGTCCGGTCGCCGATTGGGGTCTCAACCTCGAGGAGAACCTCATCCCGGTCGACACAGCAAAATTCGAGACGAGCGAGCCGCGCATTTTCGCCATCGGAGATATCAACACCTATCCGGGCAAGCTCAAGCTCATCCTCTCGGGCTTCCACGAGGCGGCGCTGATGGCGCAGGCCGCGCACAAATATGTTTATCCCGACAAGAAGCTGATCTTCCAGTACACCACCTCGTCGTCGAGCCTGCAGAAGAAGCTCGGCGTGAAGTGACGCTTCGCCTTAAGCGAGAGTCCGGTAGAGCGCGATCTCGTAGGGGCTGAACAGCTTGACCTTGAGGCTTTCGGGGAAGGGAAGCGGAAGCCGCGCGAACACCCCGCTCGCATCGATCAGATCGGTCGCCACCGGATCGACGAGGATGAGGTAGAGCCGCCGCGGCCGCTTGCGATACGACACCACGATGTTGTGGAGCACCTCGGCGAACAGTTCCCGCGAGAACGGATTGAAGAAATAGTTGACCGACTCGCCGTCTGGCGGCCCGAGCGTGCTCGCGTCCTCGAGCACGCACTCGACGTTGCGGCATTTCATGCGCGAGCGGGGGAACTGCGCGATGTTCATCACCGCGTCGTCGTGCAGTTCCTCGGCGAACTCGATGCCGCCCACGGCGGCGAAGGGATGCTCCGAGGCGAGCAGCAGCACGCGTCCTTTGCCCGCGCCGTAATCGACGAAGGTCAGCCGCGACAAGTCGTGGTCGATGGCCGCGATGGTCCACTCGAAAATGCTGCACGGGGTCGCCCGGTAGTCGTGGCCGTGCGCGCGGTTAGGTCCGCGAATGGTAAGCCCGCTGAGCGCCACAGGATCCTTGGTCGGCTTGAAGAAGAGCTGCTCCGTCGAAGGATCGAGAACGCGCTCATGCAAGCGAAAGAGATAGTCGCGATAGTCGTTTCTGAGGCGCTCGGGGCGCGTGCGCTCTCTGAGCTTGGCGCCGGTGCGCTCGATCTCGGGAAGGATGGTTTCGCGCCCGATCTTGGCGGCGCGTTCGAGCCCGACTTTGCTTGAAGCGATCGCCGTCGATGTTTGGCTCTTGGTCTGGTCGGCGATATGGGCGATGCGCTCTGCCGTGCGGCCCTTGCGCGCCTCTCCACCGCCGACAATAGATTTCCACCACGCCCCGACGCCAGCCGCGCCCGAGCTCTTTGTCGTGTCCTTTGTTCCCGCTTTTGCTCTCGCCACGCGCTCCTTGAGGCTTGCGCGTTGCGACTCGACGGACTTGGACGAAGTTTGATCGGACTTGTGCGGCACGACTGACATTAGCAAGCATTCCCCGTGCTTGCGCAAAGATTGGGCAGCTTACAACCCAAAGCAAGGGCTTTTTGGTGCCTCTCGCGCGGGCGTCGAGTCGGACCTCGCGCAAATATGCTATCCTTTTGATTCGCGTGGGATGTTTCCGTGTAAGCAAGCACTCAGGTGAACAGCGGCGGGGGACTGCGAGGTGGAGGCAGAGGAATTTCACGACTCCATACGACCGGGACTCATCGCCCTGCTGCCGCGGCTCAAGCGCTTCGCCGATCTCCTCGTCGGCGAGCGGACGGAGGCGACCGCTCTGCTTCGGCGCGCGCTTCATTTCATGCTCGCCGAGCAGCATCGCTATCTGCGGGGCAGGGCGCTTGATGGTTGGGCCTTCGCCGAGATTTACCGCCAGTGGCTTGCCGAACTCGGTCACCACGCCGACCCGATGGGACAGGCGAAGGTTGACGAGGCGAGCTTCGCCGAGCTGTTCGGCGATGACGGCGATGCGCTGACCACGGACTTCCTCGCGAGCCTTCCCGCGCAACAGCGCCTTACGCTGCTCCTCATCTACGCCGAGAAGTTCGACTACCTGGAAGCTGGCCGCGTGCTTGACATATCGGCCGACACGATCGCCAGCCGGTTGATCCGCATCAGCGCGATTTTCGCCGACCGGCTGAGCGCTACCGCCCAACCGCAAGGAAGCGCCAGCATCGCAGCACTCTTTCCGCAAGGGGCGAGAGGATCATCATGACCGAGCTCAGCGACGAACTGCTCGTGGCCTATGTCGACGGACAGCTAGCCCGCAAACAGACCCACGCGGTGGAGAAGGTGCTCGAGCAGGACGATGTCATCGCGCGGCGCGTCAAGGCATTGCAGGATGCTCACAGCCGGCTCGAAGCTGCCTTCGAGGCGATCCTCGCCGGCGAGGAACTCGTCGTCGCCAAGCCCGAGCGCGCCGGATTCTTTGTGCCTTGGGTGACGGCGGTGAAGGTCGGGCTCGCGGGCGTGGGACTCGCGGCCTCACTCATGCTGATGATCGCCGGTTACGGCTGGCCGCTCAGCATGCCCGACTTGGCGCGCTCATCTTCGGGTCTCACCGATCCGGAATACACCGGAAGTGTCCCGCCAACATGGCAAGAGACCGCCGCCCGCGCGCAAGGGCTGCTCAGCCGCGAGAGCCTCGAAGTTGGTCTCGAGAGCCAGAGCAATTTGGACCTCATCGCCGTCCAACTCGGTCAAGCGGTTGGTCCCGGTCTCAAGCTGCCCAATCTCGATCGCGACGGATATCGCTTCGTTCGCGCCCAGCTCTTGCGCTCCGGCGAAGAGCCTGTGGCACAGCTCCTCTATCTCGGCACGAGCGGCGCGCCGCTTGCGCTCTATGCGAAGAGAGGCGCCGAGAGCGAAGCTCCTTCCTTCAAGCGCTATGGCGGGATCGGGAGTGTGGCGTGGTCGGAGGATGGCGTCTCCTATCTTCTCGCCGGCGAAGCCGATGAGCCTGCCCTCATGCAACTCGCCGAGAGGATCAGGTCGGGCCCTCAAACCGCGGGGAGCGAGGGCGCGAAGTCCGATAGCGCGACGCCACCGACCACACCGTTGCGCAGCCCGTGACGGCGAACGGGGAAGGCGGTCAGCGGTCTACTGAGCAAGCCGCGCCGTGGGCGAATAGTCGCCGGCAAGATAGCGATTAAGGTCGCGCCTGATCGCCGCCGTGCGCTCCTTGTTGCAATAACCGGGATCGTCCTTGATCGATGCCAGCACGGACTCTCGCGTATAGTCGTAAGAATGTTCGATCTTCGGCATCTGCTCGGGCGGAACGCCCAAGCGCGCTTCGGAGGCAAGGAAGTCCGCGCGAAGCTGGTCGGGATTGAACACGAACCCGCAATAGCTCGCCCGCGCTGAAGTCCAGCCGACCTGGATCGGCCGCGCCAGCGGATCCTCCGGCGAGACGTAGCGCGCCTCCTTGTCCGAGGTCGCGCCCTCTTTCGGTCCGCGGAACTTCTCGACGGCGCCGCAGCCGGTGAGCGCTGCAACGGCCAGCAGAGCGGCGCAGGCGATGGCGGTCCTAAGCGTCGTGTTCTTTGGCATCCCTCTCATAGCGGCCGCGATCTTAGCGATCGTATGGCGTCAGCTAAAGAGGGCGGTGAAGCGCGGAAACCGGCGCAAAAAAGGAAAGGCGGAGCTTTGGGGCCCCGCCTCCCTGTGCGATGTCGAGCCTCACGCCCGTTCGGGACGATTGGTCCGGCGCCGCGAGACCTTTCGGTCTCTGGTCCCGCGCTCTGCTTCACGGTTGCCCGTGAAGCGGCGGCGTGACCTGACCACGGTCCTTATTTTACGTCGCGTTGCTACGACGCGGCTCCCGCCTTGGCCGGGCTGGAACCTCCCAGCGACAGGACTTGCGGCGCGGAGCACCCCTTCGGCTCCACCTCACGGTATTGCGGCGACGCCGAAAGACCGTGGCGCTTCGCGCTTGCGCGTCCCTTCGCCTTGAGCCGTCCCTGGCTTAGGACGACCCCGGGCTTGCCTTGCCTTGCGAGCTTTACCGCCTGCTTTCCGATGCCTTCGGATTTCTCCGCCGGCACCGTTCCACAATCGGAGCCGCTCACAGGAAAGAGCATAGCGTAAGGGGCGCCCGACGCACCGAAATCGAGAGGCTTATCCCCGCTATCCACCGGACGCTCGCGCCCCGGAGGTTGCACCGCCAAATTGCGGCTAACGGCGCTTCGATGAGTCCGTTTCCCTTGGCTGTCAAGGTCGCTATGCTAGGGGGTCGCGCGACAGTTTCCGCGCAATTCTTGCGACAGTTCGGCAGGTCTGAACATGCTTGCCATGGTCAACTCTCGCAGCGCCCGTACGATTGGTCTCACGCTAGCTGCGGGTTTGCTTGCGTTCGAAGCCGTGCTCGCGCTCAGCGCGGGCGCGATCGGCGTACCTGGTGTCCTTCTCGTTCCCCTCGCGAAGGAGGCTACCGCCACATCCGCGACGCCAAGCGGCGAGACGGTTATCGCCAAGTTCGACGAGGCCCCCGTCGCGGTCAAGCCTGTCCCTCAGCCTAAGGCCGTTCAGCCCGAAGCGTCCGCCCCAGCGGGCGAGCCGAACCTTGCAGGCCTCGCCGCCGACATTCCCGTGGACATGCCCTGGAAGCACGATGCGAAACCCGCCGATCGCAAAGATGCGCCAAAGGCCTTCTCGCCCGACGCCGAGGGACGGGAGGTGCTCCCCTGGGATGCGGTCGAACCGGTGCCGCCACCTTCGGAGACAGGCTCGATAACGCCCGCCGGTCCGCAGCCTGAAACGCCCGCAC
>DATJZL010000128.1:0-10598 GCA_035499115.1 Methyloceanibacter sp.
CTGCTTCTATCCGCCAGCGGGCGCCGTTTGCGGGCACCCTTCAGGCGCCGCCGTTCGCCTCCATTTCAAGCGGGCGTTCTAGCAACCGGGCTCGCGACAATCCAGTGCCGCGGCTTCAAGAGCGCGGCCCAAGGGGAAGCGGCGCATCGGATCGTCCCGCTCGATGTTGCGAAGGATGATGCGCGCGGCCTCGCAGTCCTCTTGCATTTGTTTCGCCAGCGATGCTCCGTCGGCGAAAGCGTGGTCGCCGCGGAGCTTGGCGATGAATTCGAGCTCGACGTCCTCTCCACGGAGATTCCCTGAAAAATCGAGGAGATAGGTCTCGAGAGCCGGAGTGCCAGGACCGAACGTCGGGCTCGACCCGACATAGCCGGCGGCGTCATAGCGCCGTCCCTTGTGATAGACGCGCATGGCGTAGATGCCGTGCGCCACGTCCTGGCCGTGAGCGAGCGGCAAGTTGAGCGTGGGGAAGCCGAGCCCCTTGCCGCGGCCATGTCCGGGCTCGACCTTGCCCCTGATCCGCCACCAATAGCCGAGCTGCTCGGCGGCTTCCCTCATCTCGCCCTTGCGCAGATGATCCCTGATGCCGCTCGAGGAGAAGGTGGCGCCCTCTGCGCCTACGGGTGCGACGACGTCGACGCCAAAACCTTGGGAGCGCCCGATCGCGGCGAGCCCCTCGGTGGTGCCGGTTCGCCCCTTGCCATAGGTAAAGTCGTAGCCAACCACGATATGGGAGGCGCCGAGCCCCTGCCCCAAGACTTCGGTGGCGAAGGCGTCAGCGCTCAGAGACGACAGGTCCCGGTTGAAGGGGATGACGAAAGTCTGGTCGAGGCCGAGCTCGGCGAGCAGCTCGAGCTTGAGCGGAAGCGGCGTCAGATAGAAGAACGGCTGCTCTGGCGCGAAGAAGGCGCGCGGGTGCGGATCGAACACGACGGCACCGGAGCGCCGACCTTCAGCGTTGGCGATCCGTTTAGCCTCGAGCAGAACCGCCTGATGGCCGCGGTGAACGCCATCGAAATTGCCGATGGCGAGGGCGGCACCCTTGAGCGAGCCCGGCACGCCCTGCCAGGAGCGGACAACGTCCATCACGCATCCTTCGCTCTCGCCCTATTGGCGCGGGGCCCGTCGGTCGACCATCATGAGCGCCTCCCCTTCGAGAACGGTCTTGCCATTCACGGAGCAGTCGCACGCCAAGGTGACGCGGGCCTTGTCGGGATCGAGCGCGGTGATCTTGAGTGTCGCCACCACCTCATCGCCAATATAGACCGGCCCGCGGAATTTCATGGTTTGCGAGAGATAGACGCAGCCGGGTCCGGGTAGCTTGGTGCCGAGCACCGTCGAAAACAAGCTCCCGGTCAGGAAACCATGGGCGATGCGCTTCTTGAAGATGGTCGAGGCGGCGAATTCGTCGCTCAAATGAATGGGATTGACGTCGCCAGACAGCTCGGCGAAAGCGAGAATGTCCTCGTTGGTGATTCTCTTGGCGTAGCTCGCGTCCATGCCGACCGTGAGATCCTCGAAATAGTAACCATGGCCGAGGCCAGCGCTGCCGTTTCCATTGCGCGTCATGTGCTCTTCCTGCTCCCTGATGGCCGCGAGGGCAAAATAGCGAAGGCTTTGCTGCACTGCAATAAGAGTCCGAGATGGTTCGCGGCGAGCACGAAAACCCGCGCAGGCCGCGCGGCTTAACCGTCCGTTCACAGCCATTCCCTAACCTCGGCGCGTCAGTTGTGCCCCTCGCCCGGGCAAGTCGCTTTGCTGTTGAGACCTCACGTAACCAAACGAGAACGCCGAGGCCCGTGAGGATCGGAGGATCAGATGGCTGTCAATCCCAACATGCCCGTCCTCATCGTCGATGACTACAAGACGATGATCAGGATCATTCGCAATCTGTTGAAGCAGCTCGGCTTCGCCAATGTGGATGAGGCCGGAGATGGGACCGCGGCGCTCGACATGATGCGCAACAAGCAATACGGGCTCGTGATCTCCGATTGGAACATGGAGCCGATGACGGGCTATGAGCTACTGCGCGAGGTGCGCGCCGACGACCGGCTGTCGCGCACGCCCTTCATCATGGTCACGGCCGAATCGAAGACGGAGAACGTCATCGCCGCCAAGAAGGCCGGGGTGAACAATTACATCGTCAAGCCGTTCAACGCGGCGACGCTCAAGGCCAAGATCGACGCGATCTTCGGGGAGTAGGGGTTCAACGGGGGCAGTCTGCATGGTGGGGCGTGGGGGATCGACGGTGAAGCGCCGGGCCAAGGGCCGAGCAACCCCGTCAAGAGTCGATAGTGGCCGCACGGTCTCCGACGAGATCACCGTGCTGATGAACACGTTGCGCGAGCTCGCGGCGATCCGCTCGACCGCCGAGGACGCCGCCGGACGCATTCTTGCCTCTGCCGAAGGGTTGCTTGCTTTCGCCGACCAGGAAGAGGCCAAAAAGGCCGAGGAAGCCATCCTCTCTATCATGACGGCGTGCGGCTTCCACGACCTCGTGGGTCAGAGGGTCACCAAGATCACCGAATCTCTCGACCGCGTCCTCGCCAAGCGCCTGAAAGGTGCCGGCCGCGGCCACGCCGAGGTCGCCGCGCGCAAGAGCAAGTCGAAATTGACGCTGGAAGGCCCCGGTCATCCCGGGACGAGCCAAGCCAGCATCGACGCTCTGTTCACCGAGAACTAGAGCAGCTTACCACGCGAGTGCGCGCATGGCCGCGAGTGGCCGGCCCTTCGCCTGTACAAACAGCTCGGCGAGATGCCCGCGGTCGAGCACTTCGGCACCCGCTTCGCCACCGCTATTCGCCGGCACATGCAATCCGCTCGCCACGAACACGGCGTCGATGCCAAATCCCGCGGCACCGGCAATGTCGGTGTGGACTCCATCGCCGATGGCGAGAACCTCGTGCTTAGACACCGCTCTGCCTGCCAGGCTCACTATGGTTTCCAGCGCGAGCTCGTAGATGGGCGCGTGCGGCTTCCCGGCATAGACGACGTTGCCGCCCAGCTGCTCGTAGATCGCGGCCAAAGCGCCAGCGCAATAGACGAGCTTGTCGCCGCGCTCGACGAGGTGGTCGGGATTGGCGCAGATCATCGGCAGATTTCTCGCAGCAAGCTCCTTTAAGAGTTTGACGTAGTCGTCCGGCGTCTCGGTATCGTCGTCGAACAGACCGGAGCATACGATCAGCTCGGCGTCCTCACGCGGGACGAGCGTCACATCGAGGCCGGCGAAGATCGGGAGGTCACGCTCGGGTCCAAGATGAAAGACGCGCGGGTGCTTGTGCTTGCCAAGCGCATGGCGCGTGAGATCGCCAGAGGTCACGGTCGCGTCATAACAGGATGGCGGCACGCCGAGGCGCGAGAGCTGCTCCTGAACGCCCGGGCTCGGGCGCGGCGAGTTGGATAGAAACACCACGATGCCGCCTTGTTCGCGAAAGGCCCGCGTCGCGGCGACGGCAGCGGCGAAGGCGCGGTGCCCGTTATGCATCACGCCCCAGATATCGACGAGCCACGCGCGATAGCCCGACCCGATCGCCTCGATCGAGGCGATGACGGGGATTTCCGGGGGATTGAGGGTCATGCGTTCCGTTAGAGGTTCGGCCGTCCACGGTCAAGCGCAGCGCCTTCGTCTGCGCCGGGTGTGATGGGTCTCACAAAGGCAAGCCATCGCGACCGCCAGATCAGGGCCGAGAGAAGCCTCACAACGAGGCTTCGCGCAGGTTAACGGTTGGTATAATATTTATGCCCAATCGGTTAACCGCTTTTTTGTCAATGGAGGACCCTAATATGCCGAACCGCAGCGCCCGCACCCTCGTCACCTTCCTGCTCGACCGCACAGGCTCGATGGAAGCCGTCCGCGACGACACAATCGGCGGGTTCAACACCTATCTCGACACGCTCCAAAGTGACGGCGACGCCAATATCGAGTTCACGCTCGTCCAGTTCGACTCGATGAGCATCGACAAGATCTGCGTCGCCGCGCCGATCGCGCACGTTCACAAGCTCAACCGCGACACGTATCAGCCGCGTGCATCGACACCGCTCATCGACGCCGCCTACAAGACCATCGCCGCGGTCGAGGCTTCGCTCCTCACCCAGCCCGCCGACAAGATCGTCGTCTGCATTCAGACCGATGGGCATGAGAACGCCTCGACCGAGCACAATTGGAACGAGTTGAACGCCCTTGTGAAGGAGAAGGCTGCAAAGGGGTGGCAGTTCAATTTCATGGGGGTCGGCATCGACGCTTACGACCAGGGCGCTCGCATGGGTATCGCCGCGGCAGCGACCGTCGCCTATGACCACAGAAACGCCGAGGCCACGCGCGCTGTGTTCGCGGCGAGCGCAGAGAATGCGCGCGAGTATGCGCGGGGAACACGCTCCACGTCGGTCTATTGCGAGAAGCAGAAGCGCGCCGCCGGCGACCTGTTCGCGGGTCTCTTCTCGGGCAAGACCAAGAGCGAGACGCCGGAGAAGCGGTTGAAGAAGGCGATCGTCGACGATATCAATTTGTAGTGGGACGCCGCTCGAGATACGCAAGTCCATTCGGCGCCTCGGTGAGCGTCGCGCTCGCCGAGGCGCGCATGACGCAGACCGAGCTCGCCGCCAAGACCGGCCGCTCGACGGCCTATGTCAACCAGCTCATCACCGGCCACAAGAAGCCTTCGCCGGAATGGGTCGACCTCATCGCCGACACGCTAAAGCTTTCGCCCAAAGACCGCCAGGCGCTCCATGTTGCGGCCGCCAAGCAGCACGGCTTCAGGCTCGACTTGACCAAGAAATAGCGCCGGCTCTTCAGCCGCGCGGGCACCCCAGCCGATGTGAACGCGGCCCGGACAGCACCCTCCGGCTTGTGATGGGCGGGGGCTTGTTGCGGCTCGCCACCGCCACCACATGTGGCGGGCCACGGGGGGTGAAGGAGATAAAATCTATGTCTGATCCCCGTAATTCAGTGACCGCCCATTCGGGCAGGGTTTTGCGCGCTTCCATGCTCGCCGCGACCGTTGGCCTCGGCCTTTTTGCCGGGTTGGCGGCGGCCTCGGCCGCACCGCTTTCAGGCGCGGGCCTCGCTGCCCCAGGGCTCGCGACCGAGCCGATCGCCTATAGGCATCTCAAGAATCGCCAGCTCTCCGTGGCGGACTCTTACGGCTCACCCTCATACCCCTCGTATCCGCGGTCCTCGCAGGGGATGCCGTTTGGCGGAAGCGACGAAGTCCTTGAGCTGCAGAGGCTCCATCCGGAAACTCTGTGGCCGCGAAGCATGCGCTATTTCCCCTATAATTAAGGGCGTAGCGCCGGCGCGCATTGGTTAGCGGAAGATGGCCAAACCCCGACGCTTTTGTCGCCAATTCACTTTGGTTTGGCAGACGGGCGCTGACCTTTCTTAGAAAGAGTCCGTGGTAGAGAACGGGTATCGCTCAGGAGATCCACCATGCGTCTCAGCTTTAGCATAGCCGGCGCCGCAGTTCTCGGGCTTGCCGGCCTCACCTTTGCGGGGTCCGCTCAAGCGGTCCCGGCCGCCTCTCTTCACCAAGCTGCTCCGCTTACGATTAAAGTCGCCGACGAAGGCACCTACATCAAAGAGGAGGAGCGTCCGAACCAGGTCACCCCAGGCTCCCAAGAGGGAGCTGGCGAAGCTCCGAAATATGTCGCCCCTTCAGGTGGTGGGGACTCGAGCGCCGGCGAGGTGCAGGAGCTTCAGCGTGCCTTCCCCTCGACGGAATGGCCGCCGAGCATGCGCCACGACTAGCGCGCCCTCTCGGCTCTACCGATCTTACGAAGACTGAACAGGCGCTAAGGGCCCGGCGCTTCGCCGACGCGGGTTCTTAGGCTGCGTCGGCGCTCTCGAGCTCGCGCATGAGCTGCGGGCTCATGGCCTTCGGCTCGCCAAACAGATAGCCCTGGGCAAGCTCGACGCCGTAGTCGATGAGCTTGCCGACATCGGCTTCGTCCTCGACTTTCTCGACGATCAGCTTGAGATCGAAACTCTCGAGATAAGCCTTCATGTCCGAGGCGGGAAGCGCCGCCCCCTTCTCTTTCATATCGTGCAGGAAGCTCTTGGCGTCGATCTTGACGAAGCGGAAGGAGCGATCGCGTAAGCCGGCGAAATCGACGTCGAGATCGCCGACGTGGTCGAGGGAGAAGCCAAAGCCGAGTGCACCCAGCGTGTCGAGGCAGGAGAGCTCGCCTCGCGTGAGGCCGACGATCGCCGGCTGGCTCACCTCGAAGACGAGGCTTTCGGAGAGGCCGCTGTTCTCCTCCATGAACTCGACGAGCTCGGGAAAGAAGTCCGGGTCGAGCAAGGACTGGACCGAGATGTTGCAGAACACGCCCTTGACGCGCGAATCGGAGCGAAGCCGCCTGAGCAGCTGCACGCTCTTGACCAGCAGCACGTTGTCGACGATCGGCATCAGCCTCTCGCGTTCTGCGACCGGCAGATAGTCACGCGGCAGGACGACCTCGTCGGAAGGGGTCCGCAGCCGGGTGAACCCCTCGTAATAGCGGAGCTTGCGCTCGGGCAGGGTGACGATCGGCTGGAGATATAGGTCGACGCGCCCGCCCTCGATCGCATCGTTGAGAACTGCCAGCATGTCGCCAACTGGCGGACTGTCCTCGGCGGCGGCGCGAACGACGGCCTCCTCCGCGACGAGCGTGGGCTCCTCCGCCTCTCGGTCGTAGACGGCGAAGGTCTCAGTTTCGATCTCTTGCACGGGCTCGGTCCTGGACGCGCTCAAGAAGCCGGCTGAGGAAGCCATCGGGGCGGCTTCCATCTCCGATTGAGCCATCTCCGATTGACCCTTGGCGGCGGCGGCCGTCACCGTAAGCTCGCGCGAGAGGTGCTTGATCAGGCCTTCGAGCGCACGCAAGTCGCCGGCCATCTTGTCGCGCTGGTTTCGCGCCTCGCCCTCTAGGTCGGTGCGCAGGCCCTCGATCCGCGCGTGAACCTGCTCGAAAGCGGCGGCGAGCTCTGCATCGCGGGAGCCGCCCGCGCCGAGATCGCCGGTGCCAATGGTGCTGACGGCCTGGTCGAGACGCTCGACGCGATCAGTGAGGAGGTCGAGGCGGGCCACATCGTCCTCGACGCGGTCGATGCGCTGAAGATCGCTGTCGATGATCTCGAGCGCCTCCTCGAGCTCCTGTAACCGAGTGGTCACCGGGGTCGCTTTGGTCTGGCGCGAGATCATGAGATAGGAGGCGGCCATGACAAGATAGAGCGAGGCACCAGCGATCACGCTCGGAACGAGCGCGATGCCGGAATGCACCATCAAGCCGGCGGCGAACGCGACCGCCGTGACGGCCATGGCGATCAGGACGATCACGTCGAGCATGACCAGCCCTCCCGTAGACGCGATTCGTATTGGAGCCAACGTATCGACGTTGCGCAACCCGTGCCCCAAGCTCCTCAGCGCGAATCATGAGCGACAGGCTACTGTAAAGCAACAGCAAATCTGGCAGCCCCGCCCGCCCCACTTGATAGCAGCGAAGCAGATCGTGGCCAAGGGCCGAAGGTCAGCGCAAGCGCTTCAAGAGGTCGGCGATCTTGCCCACGATTGCGGCGATGTCGTCCTCCGACGCGATAAGAGCCGGCGCCAGCACGATCGTGTCGCCGACCACGCGGATGACCAAGTCCTCCTCGAAGAAAGCGGCATCGAGTGCGCGCAGGCCGCGCAATCCGGGGGAGCCGTCGATGGGCACAAGGTCCATGCCGGCGGCCAGCCCGATGGTCCTGATGTCCCTCACGTGCGGTTTCCCTTTGAGGCTCTGCACCGCATCGGCAAAGACCGGCTCGAGCGCTCTTGCCCGCTCGAACAGGTCCTCCTCGCGATAGAGGTCGAGAGCGGCGCTCGCCGCGGCGATGCCGAGCGGGTGGCCCGAATAGGTGAAGCCGTGGGCGAGCTCGGGCACGTGCTCCGGACCTTGCATGAAGGCCGCATGAATGCTGTTGCGCACGAGCACGCCGCCGAGCGGGGCGGCGCCGTTGGTCACCGCCTTGGCGAAGCAAATCATGTCGGGGACGATACCGTAACGCTCGGCGGCGAAAGCATGCCCCAGCCGGCCGAAGGCGGTGATGACCTCATTGAAGATGAGGAGGATGCCGTGAGCGCGGGTGATCTCGCGCAAACGCTGAAGATAACCCTGCGGACTCGCGAACACGCCGGCGGAGCCGAGCATCGGCTCGACGATGACGGCAGCGATCGAGGCGGCGCCGTCGAGCGCCACGATGCAGGAGAGGCCATCGGCGAGGTCAGCACCGATCTCCGGCTCGCCACGCACATAAGGCTGTCGCGGGCGCGAATAGGGCGAGGAGAGGCGGTCGACCGGAAGCAGCGGCTCGAACAGATTGCGATTTTGCGGGATGCCGCCGACCGAGCTGCCGCCGAGGCAGGCACCGTGATAGCCGCGTTCGTGGCCGATGAAGCGGGTGCGCGTGCTCTGCCCGGAAAGCTTATGATAAGCGAGGGTGATCTTGAGCGCGGTGTCGACGGCCTCAGAGCCAGAGTTGCAGAAGAACACATGGCCGAGGTCGCCCGGGGCGAGTGCGGCAAGCTTCGAGGCGAGGCGAAACGCCGCCGCATGGCCGAGCTGAAATGACGCAGCGTAGTCGAGCCGTTCCGCCTGTCTGGTATCGCGTCAATGATCGGGCCGCGGCAATGGCCGGCGTTGCAGCACCAGAGTCCTGACATGGCATCGAGCAGCCTGCGCCCGTCAGGTGTCACATAATGCATGCCTTCGCCGCGCTCGATGAGACGGGGACGCCGCTTGAAGGCGCGGTTGGCGGTGAAGGGAAGCCAATAGGCCTCAAGCTCGGATTGATCGAGCCTTGCTGGCGAGGGAGCATCGAGAGGCGGCATGGCGTGAAGAGATCATAGCAAAGGACGTTTGCGCGGAAGGTTCAAGTCGAATTTGGCGAGTTCGGCCAACTCGGCAAGGTCGGGCAGCATGCACCAGCCATGTCCCACCGAACGAGGCCGCGCGCGGTAGCCTTCACCTCATCGTCAAGTGACACTTTGGGCAATTCCCGCCAAAATCCAGCAACCATAGTGCCGTTTTGCTGCATC
Source organism: Methyloceanibacter sp. (assembly GCA_035499115.1). Taxonomy (GTDB): domain Bacteria; phylum Pseudomonadota; class Alphaproteobacteria; order Rhizobiales; family Methyloligellaceae; genus Methyloceanibacter. The sequence continues at coordinate 9,054 of DATJZL010000128.1, forward strand.
GACCGTCATGCAAAGCAACCATGAATGGCGGTAGCATGCCGACGGCATCAACGGAGGACTGTGATGAGCGGAAGCAAACGGTTGGGCGCGCTGTGCGCCATCGCCGCATTGGTCGTGATTGGCGGCGCAGGACCTGGTCTCGCCGCGGACGCGACGCCCACCGATCTCGTGGACGCGCTGAACGGGGTATTCGGCAAGCACGCCGGAGACCGGGCGGCGCACACCAAGGGGTTCTGCATGACCGGCAGCTTCACCCCTTCGGCCGATGCGGCCAAGCTGTCGAAAGCGCCGCACTTCGCCAAGGAGGTTCCGATTACCGCGAGATTCTCGCTCGGCGGCGGCAACCCGCAAGCGCCCGACAACGCGCAGGACAACGTCAGGGGCTTCGCCATCAAATTCAACCTCGGAGGGGGCGCCACGACCGATCTCGTGACCATCTCGGCGCCCATGTTCTTCGCGCAGACGCCCGAGCTGTTCGTCGAATTGCTGAAGACGCTCGGAACCGGCGATCAGGATAAAATCAAAGCCTTCTTCACCGCTCATCCTGAATCGGCGCGGCAGAACGCCTGGCTCACCTCACACCCAGTGCCGGCGAGCTATGCGGGTGTGGACTATTGGGGCGTGCACGCTTTCACCTTCACCAATGCAGCAGGTGAGCAGACGCTCGTGAAGTACAAGCTGGTTCCCGAAGCCGGGGAACTCGGGCTGACGCCCGAGGAGGCAAAGGCCAAGGGACCCGATTTCTACGAGGCTGAGTTCAAGGACCGCATCGCCAAGGGGCCAATCGTGTTCGACCTCAAAGCGATCATGGGCAAGACGGGCGATCCGACCAACGATCCGACGCTTCGATGGGACGATGAGGACAACCGGCCAATGACCGATCTCGGCAAGATCAGCATCGAGGCGCTCGTGCCCGAGGCGACGTGCGACGCCGGCATGTTCCTTCCGGGCAATGTCGTCGACGGTATTGCCGGGCCGACCAACGATCCCATCTTCGCCATACGCTCGCCCGCCTATATCGTGTCGTTCACCCGGCGGAAAACTCCATGAGGCGGTGACCAGGCTTTAAGCCAAGCATGACATCAAACAAGCGGGCTCTTCGCCCGCTTGTTTGTCTCGTGGAACTTGAAGAATGCCCGAAACCGAACCAGGCGACCTCTCCGACAAAGCCGTTTTGTTTCAGGCCTATGTCGATCTCATCAATTCGGAGCGCGAGACAATCTGGGCGCGGCACAATGCGCTCCTCGTTGCTAATTCGCTCATCGTCGGAGCGATCGCCATCAGCCCGACCGCGCTGTGGAGCCATAGATGGGCGGCGCTCGGCCTGCTTGGCGCTGGCTTCCTCATCACCATCATTTGGCTGCTGATCACCATTCACGGCTGGCTCGTGCTGCAACGGCACGTCGAGTTGGCGAGCGCTTTCGCCATGACTCATTTCCGCCATTGGGCAAACCCCTTCAGCCAGGCCGCTTACCGCCGGTCCGGGATGTGGATCCACACGCTGGCTTTGATGCTGATCGGGGTTTTCGTTTTGATTTATCTCGG
>DATJZL010000129.1:0-2764 GCA_035499115.1 Methyloceanibacter sp.
GAAGGGCGAGATGCGCCCGACCTGGATGCGCGCCCGGTCGTTCTTCAGCGCCTCCTTGAGCCGGCGCTCCACGGTGCGGTTGTTGCGATTCTCCTCCATGTCGATGAAGTCGATCACGATCAGGCCGGCGAGGTCGCGCAATCTGAGCTGCCGCGCGATCTCCTCCGACGCTTCAAGATTGGTCTTGAGCGCGGTGTCCTCGATATTGTGCTCGCGCGTCGCCTTACCGGAGTTCACGTCGATGGCGACGAGCGCTTCGGTCTGGTTGATGACGATATAGCCGCCGGATTTCAACACGACTTGTGGCGAGAACATCGCCGCGAGCTGACGCTCCACTTGGTAGCGGATGAAGATCGGCTCCGGCTCCTTGTACGGCTTCACGTTCTTCGCATGGCTCGGCATGAGCATGCGCATGAAGTCCTTGGCCTCGCGATAGGCCTCGTCGCCCGCGACCAGCACCTCGTCGATGTCCTTGTTGTAGAGGTCGCGGATCGAGCGCTTGATGAGGCTGCCTTCCTCATAGACGAGGGCCGGCGCCGTCGATTTCAGCGTGAGATCGCGCACGTTCTCCCACAGCCTGAGCAGATAGTCGTAGTCGCGCTTGATCTCGGTCTTGGTGCGCTGGGCGCCGGCGGTGCGGATGATGAGTCCCATGCCTTCAGGCACTTCGAGTTCGCCGGCGATTTCGCGCAAGCGCTTACGGTCGGTCGGCTGCGTGATCTTGCGCGAGATGCCGCCGCCCCGCGCCGTGTTCGGCATCAGCACGGTGTAACGGCCGGCAAGCGAAAGATAGGTCGTAAGCGCCGCGCCTTTATTGCCGCGCTCCTCCTTGACCACCTGCACGAGGATGATCTGGCGTCGCCTGATCACCTCCTGGATCTTGTAGGGACGGCCGCGTCGGCGGCGTGTCCGCTCCGGCAACTCCTCGAGCGCGTCCTCGGAGCCGACCGATTCGACGGTCTCCTCGGCGGCTGCCTCGCCATTCCCTTCCTTCAATGCAACGGGCTGGCCAACGATCTCGGCAGGCTCCGCGTCATCGTCTTCATCCTCATCGTCCGACGGCTCGGGCCCTGAGCGTAGAGAGACGTCTTTCGTTTCCAGCTCATCGGCCGGTTCCGAAACCTCATGAATGAGGGAGTTCGCCTCCATGGCAACGCCAGGGGAGGGCTCGTCCTCGCGCGGCGTCGTATCGATCTCGTCTTCGACCTCGAATTTGGCCACCGATAGGGTCTCGGCGGGAAGGGGAGCATTTGGGCGCTCGACCTCTCTGCGGCCCTGGCCCTCGTGGCGGCTGCGGCCGCGACGCCCGCGTCTGCGCCGACGTCCGGCGGCAGCATCGTCCTCCGCGGCCTCGGCGGCAGAGGCGCGGCTCTCCTCTTCGGCTTCGGCCTCGAGAAGCGCCTGACGATCGGCGACCGGAATCTGATAATAGTCCGGATGAATTTCGGTAAAGGCCAAGAAGCCGTGCCGGTTCCCGCCGTAATCGACGAAAGCGGCCTGTAGCGAAGGTTCTACTCGCGTGACCTTGGCGAGGTAAATATTCCCGCGAAGTTGCTTCTTGCTTGCTGATTCGTAGTCGAATTCCTCTACGCGATTACCCTTTACAGCGACGACCCGGGTCTCTTCCGGATGCGCCGCATCGATTAGCATTTTGCTTGCCATGTTGTGTGTTCTCCGCCGCGTAGGCCGAGGAAAGCGGGACAGAAATCCGCCGTTCCGGGTTCGCGCCCAGGGCCCGCGCGCGCCAATGACCAATAGACCATGATTCGCTGCGACGACCCATGACGAGCCCCATTTCGGGCGCGAAGGGTGCGGCCATTGCCGGCCGCCAAGGGGTCAATAATTCGCGAGAAGTCCCGGTATTTCCGAGACTTAGCCAAATGTTCAGACCCTGCATCGCAATCCTCACCAACCGCGCTTGAGCCGCGGCTTCGAGATTTCAATTAGCGGCCGCTGTCACCAGGCCGCCGGTTCTTTCTGCGTCCTCGCCAATTCCTAAAGAGCAAGGGCCGCGGGAAACAAATCCGCCCGTATCGCCGTTTGGCGTCCAGGGCTCGGGCTCAAGTGAGCCTGACCCTTATTACGGGTATGGCAGGAGATTTGGCAAGCCTCGGATGGGACGCTTGCCCTCAATCGCGTCAAAAGAGTCGCTTAACCTCGCGTGGTTAAGATTTGCGCCGGTTGAGGCCTATTTTGGCGCAAATCGCGAGGTCTTGTGGCGATCGGCCTCTCGCGCGCGAGCGCCAAGCTAAGAACGGGGCTCACGGGTCAGTCGGGTGGGGACGATGTCGAGTATGCGTATCAGGACCGCGTTGGCGCTCGTATGCGCGACGGCTCCGGTCCTCGTCGTCGTGGCGTCGACCGGCGTCATGACGAGCCTCGCCCGTGCCGAAGCCAAGGCCGCCCTCGCGCAGGACGCCCGCGTCGCGGGAGACCACGAGCGCACGAGGTTCATCGCCGATCTATCGAAGAAGGTCGATGTCCACGTCTTTGCGCTGGCGAGCCCCTATCGCGTGATCGTCGATGCGCCCAACGTTGACTTTCAAATGCCCGAGGGAATCGGCAAGGAGAAGAGGGGGTTGATCACCGCCTATCGTTACGGGCTCTTCGCTCCCGGTAAGTCGCGCATCGTTATCGACGTGGGCGGACCTTTTCTCATCGACAAGGCCTTCGTTCTCGATCCGCGCGACGATCAGCCGGCGCGCCTTGTGGTCGATCTCGTGCCGACCGATGAGAAGACCTTCCAAGCCAAGCTGAAAGAGGC
>DATJZL010000130.1:0-5499 GCA_035499115.1 Methyloceanibacter sp.
GTTCCGAGCTCACTCGGCAGCTACTCCGGCTCGGGCCCAAGATCCTCGTCTTGTTCGAGCTCTCCGAGGTTGCGCTCTACGAGATCTCCATGGAGATCGAAGAATTGAACGAGCGCCTGCACAAGGACGAGGCTGGCGCCGACGAGATGACAAGGATGGTCCAGGTGCTTGGCTCGGTGCTCGACCGCAAGCTCGTCGCCCGCACCATCGAGGAACTCGGCGTCGAGGTGATCTACCACGCCGCCGCCTACAAGCACGTGCCGATCGTCGAGGCCAATCCTTTCGCCGGCTTGCAGAACAATACGTTCGGCACGCTCGTGGTCGCGGAGGCGGCAAAGGAGCTCGGGGTCGAACGCTTCGTGCTGGTGTCGAGCGACAAGGCGGTGCGGCCGACCAACATCATGGGTGCGAGCAAGCGGCTCGCCGAGCTGACCCTGCAGGCTTTTGCCCAGGAGTCCCATTCCACAACGATCTTCACCATGGTGCGCTTCGGCAATGTGCTCGACTCATCCGGCTCGGTGGTGCGGCGCTTCCGCAACCAGATCAAGGCGGGCGGCCCGGTCACCGTGACTCATCCGGAGGTGATCCGCTATTTCATGTCGATCCCCGAGGCCGCTCAGCTCGTCATCCAGGCGGGGACCATGGCGATGGGGGGCGAGGTGTTCGTGCTCGAGATGGGGACGCCGGTGAAGATCGACGATCTCGCCCGCACCATGATCCGCCTTTCGGGGCTCGAGGTGCGCGACGAAGCCCACCCCGAAGGCGACATCGCTATCGAATATATCGGGCTCAGGCGCGGCGAGAAGCTCTACGAGGAGCTTCTGATCGGCGAGAACACGACCGGCACCAGCCATCCACGCATCTTCAAGAACTCCGAGCCGATCCTTCCTTTCGAGGAGCTTGCCGCCGCTTTGGAGCGCCTCGAAGAAGCGATTCAGAAGCTCGACACGGCGGAGCTTCAGGAGACGCTGCGCGCCACCGTCGAAGGTTATGTCCCGGCCAGTACCGCGCATCCGGTTTCTGCCAAGGACGAATGGCAGCCCGCCTCACGCACGCTTCATTGAGGCAATGGCTCTGCCCGGGCTCCTGTCTTGGGCCGCAATCGTCGCGGTCAGTGCTGCGGTAAGCGCAGGGGCGATCCTGATCTTGCGCCCTATCCTTCTCCGCCATCTCCTCGCGCACCCCAACGATCGCTCCTCGCACAAGAGTCCGACGCCCCAAGGTGCCGGGCTCGGCGTCATGCTCGCTTTGCTCGTGGTGTGCGCCTTGGCGGCGCTGCTCGCGCCACAGTCGGGGGTGCTCACTCTCATCCCCGCGCTCGCCGCGGCGAGCTTCCTCACCGCGCTCGGAGCCCTCGACGACGCGCACGCCCTGCCCGTGTCGTGGCGCTTCATCGGGCAGGCGCTTGCCGCTCTCGCTATCGTTCTGACCCTGCCGGAAGATATGCGCATCCTGCCCGGGATCATCCTTCCGCTCTGGCTCGAACGGGCGCTGCTGGTGGTGGGAACGGTCGGCTTCGTCAACGCGGTGAACTTTCTCGACGGACTCGACTGGATGACGGTGGCGGAGGTCATCCCCATCACCCTTGCCGTCGCCGTGCTGCATGCCTTTGGCGTCGTGCCCGCTTGGATCGGGCTTCTTGCGCTTGCTCTGTTTGGCGCCATGCTCGGCTTCGCCATATTCAACAAGCACCCCGCGAGCATTTTCCTTGGCGATGCCGGCAGCCTGCCGATCGGTCTTTGCCTGTCATTGATGCTGATTTATGTCGCCAAGGTAAGCATTGCCGCTGCCGTTTTGTTGCCGCTTTATATGGTTGCCGACACCTCCATCACGCTGATCCGCCGTGTCATCAACAAGGAGCCGTTCCTCTCGGCGCATCGCTCGCATTACTATCAGCGCGCGGTGACCGAAGGCCGTAGTGTTCCCCAGGTCACGACGCGCATCTTCCTCCACGGACTTGCGCTCGCCATGCTCGCGATCGGTGTGGCGCTTTCGCAATCGCCCTTGTTGGATTTCGTGGCGCTTGCGCTCGGTGTGTTCTCCACCACAGCCACGCTTGACTGGCTCGCGCGAGGCCCAAAGTGAAGGGAACCGTCCTCGTCACCGGCGCCTCCGGGTTTATCGGACGCAGCCTCGTCGGCGCGCTTGCCGGAGAGGGTTACGCCGTCAAAGCGGCAGCGCGTAATCCCGAAGCCCTCCCAGCGACCGCCGGCGTCACGCGGGTGGCGTTGCCGGATCTCACGCGCCCGGTCGATTGGTCGGGACTGCTCGCCGGCGCGAGCCATGTGGTTCATCTTGCCGGGCTCGCGCACTCACCGGGTGTGCTCGCCGACGATGTTTATCGGCGCATCAACGCGCTCGCCGCGGGCGAACTTGCGGAAGCGGCGAGCCGCGCCAAGGTCGAGCGTCTTGTTTTCGTCTCCTCCGTCAGGGCGCAGGCCGGGCTCTCGGCCGATCATAAGATCACCGAGACGGACGTGCCCGCGCCGACCGACGCTTATGGCCGCGCAAAGCTCGAAGCCGAGCGGCTGATCGAGGCGAGCGGTGTCGGCTTCACCGTGCTTCGCCCGGCCGTCGTCTACGGGACCGGGGTCAAGGGCAACATCGCCTCGCTCGCCACACTCGCCAAGACGCCGATGCCGCTTCCTTTCGCCAATCTCGACAATCGCCGCTCCTTGCTTGCTATCGAAAATTTCATCGCGGCGATCCTGCTCGCGCTGCGGTCCAAACGCGCGGTGAACGAAACCTTCCTCGTCGCCGATGCCGAGCCCATCAGTGTGGTGAACCTGGTCGCCGCCATGCGCGAGGGGTTGGGGCGCCCCCCTCTTCTCGTGGGTGTGCCGCAGGGTGCCGTGAAGCGGCTGATGCGCACCTTCGGCAGAGAGGCCGAGTGGGAGCGCATCTCCGGCAGCTTCGTGATCGATGCTGCTAAGCTCATGGGCATCGGCTGGCACCCGTCCATCTCGACGCATGACGGCATCGTCGCCATGATGCGCGCCGAGGACGACGCTAGCTTGCCCTGAGTGTGTCATAGAGAGCGACGGTCTCCTTGCCGATAGCATCAGCGGAGAACTTGCTCTCGACCAGAGCGCGGGCATTGGCGGCAAAGCGCTTGCGGAGGCCAGAGTCGCTCGCGAGTTTCTCCATCGCGCCGGCCAACGCCGCAGCATCGTCAACCGGCACGGTGAGAGCGGTCACCCCTTCGATGGCAATCTCGCGGCAGCCCGGAGCGTCGGTGGCGACCATCGCACGCCCACAAGCTGCCGCCTCGAGCAGGCTCTTGGGCAGCCCCTCGCGGCGCGAGGCGAGCACGGCAAAATTCGCCCGCCGCCAGACCGTCCTGATGTCGGCGACGTGGCCGAGCCACTCGATGCCGTAAAGGCTCGCAAACTCACGAAGCTGCTCGGGCGCGAGCGAACCCGGGTTCTCCTTGTCGCAGTCGCCGGCCAGCAGGAGATTGAGCGGGACGCCTCGCTTGCCGAGAGACGAGAAGGCCTCGATCAGCGTCAGCACGCCCTTGTCGGCAAGCATGCGGCCGACATAGGCGGCGGTCACGGGCGGCGGCGGCTCGGGCAATGGCGTCAGCAGGTGCGTGTCGACGCCGGATCCTCCGATCAGCACGATGACGTCCTCGGGCACGCCGAGATCGACGACGAAAGCACGGTCGTCCGGGTTCTGCACTACGATCTTGCTGCGCTTGCGCCTGAGCAGGCGGCTGAGCGCAAAGCGGACCAGGCGGCGTGTTGTCCCGCTCACTTTCGCCTCACCGATAAAGAGCGTGCCGAGACCGGTCAGGCTGTTGACCACGGCGGTGCGGGCAAGCCCAAGACTCGCCGTCGTTCCGAGCAGGACGGGCTTCAGCGAGATGTTGTGGACGATGTCGGGCTCGAGCCGATCGAGGAGACGCCGGAGCTCACGGACCGCGCTGAAGCTGCCAAGCGGCGAGAGAGAGCCCCTGCTCCAGGAGAGCGCATGCGGCACGAAGCCTTCGCGCTCGATCGCCTCCCCGCCATCCTTGATGCGAGTTGCGACATGAACCTCGTAGCCGGCGTCCCTTGCCGCACGAGCCATCGGCAAGCGGTGCGACAAGAAGTACCAGTCTTCAGTCACGACATAGAGCAGGCGGGGAGCCATGGCCCGCGCTTGTATCAGCGCGGCCGGGCCAGCGAAACAGCGGTCAAGGGCCGTTCGTGCCCGGCGGGCGCATTGTGTCGCGGTGGCGCTCTAGCGCAAAACGCGCTATGTTAACCTTCAAATCAAGAGAGCTTGTTTCGGGGGATCTCCAATGAAGCATCTTCGATTCGTCCTCGCCGTGTGCGGCGCGGCCTGCTTTGCCGCCGCCCCGGGAAGCGCTTACGCCTTCGACGTCGAGGGCGAAAATGCGAGCCTCGAGGACGGTGCCAGCCAATTCGCCACGCCGGTGGATGACTTCATCAAATCCAATGGCGGCGCCCGCTCGCTTGCCATGCCGCTTACCGGCAATTCCGACTGGACGGACACCCACATCTCCGAGTACGGCAACTCGATTTCGATTCCGGGGCCGGGAGCCGAGGCACCTGCGTGGACCTACTCCTCCCCGTACTTCCAGAAGGGCAACTAGGGCGCCCGCGCCCGAATCAAGCCTTGAAGTCTTGCAGCGGTGTCATCAGGCACCGCTGTTGTCTTATGAGAATCGCGAGCCGAAGCCCTTTTCTCAATCTTGGCGATGCGTTCGGCTTTGATGCCGGCCCTTGCCGCCGTTCAGCAGCCTTGCTCGCCTCGTCGCCCCTTCGGAAAAAAGCTAGAAAACTCAAGGCGTGCCGGCCTAAGAGGATGTCCTTTTTTGATCCAAGCGTGTCCCAAACGTCACAGCCACCTGCGAGATTATCGGCTAGAGTGAATGCCTTCAGGGGACTTTGGGGGATCAATCCATGCGCCTCTTTCTAGCTTGCGCCATCATCATCACTGCAACGATCGGGCTCGGTGGCTGCTTCGGCCATCATGAGAAGGCCGTGGCGACCCAGCCGTTGAAGCTCGGTTAGTCGACTCGGTAACGCCCTTAGTTTTTTCTCCGGCAAATGCCAAAAACCCCGGCCCACACGGGTCGGGGTCTTTTTTGTTCGTCCTATTTCTTGGTGCGGCTCAAAGCCTTAAGGAGCTCGCTGCCGAGCTAGGAAAAAGCAGCCGGTCGGAATTGGCGTGCGCTTCGCTCTGTTCGAATCAAAAGCCCCGGTCGGGTTGGCTCGACCAGGGCTGAGTAACTAGATGACGGTGGGTGACAAAAGCCACAACAACCTAGATGCAGCGTTACAAGATCATCACACGGTCTAGTAGCCGTTGGCAGAGTAGCAGGTGTTCGTTTTGCTATCCCACACTTTGCCGGACTTCTCACACTCGGCCTTGGTTTCACCGGCAAACGCGGATGCGCCAAAAACGGTAATCAGGACTGCAGCAACCATCATGGAAACGAACTTCATTTCTGACCTCCTCACGAGTTACTCGGCGCCAAACTCCTCGATG
>DATJZL010000131.1:0-4265 GCA_035499115.1 Methyloceanibacter sp.
GACGATTCAGCGGTAGTGCGCGGTCTCGTCTCGCGCTGGCTCAGCGAGGAGACGGGCATTGAGGTTGTCGCCCGCCACGCCAATGGCAAGCTTGCCGTTGCCGACGTGACCCGAAGCGCACCCGACATCATTCTGCTCGACGTCGAGATGCCGGTGATGGACGGGCTCGAGGCGCTGCCCCTCCTGCTCAAGGCGCGGCCTGCGGCGCGAGTGTTGATGGTGTCCACTCTCACCAAGCGCAACGCAGAGATCAGCTTCAAGGCTTTGGCACTTGGTGCCATCGACTACCTGCCGAAGCCGGATTCCAATTCCGAGCTCACCCTGTCGGCGGACTTCCGCGGCGAGGTGGTCCGCAAGGTCAAGGCTCTTGGCCGGCCGCGGCCGCACCGCGCACGTCTGCAGACGGAGGTGCCTGACGTTTTTGGCTATGCCGGTCTGACGCAAGCGCCCGGCGAGATCGGCTTCTCTTACCGGCCTTTCTCGCTGGTGCCGCCGCGCGTCATCGCTATCGGGAGCTCGACGGGCGGCCCGGAGGTGCTCGTGAATCTGCTCGGCATGCTATCGCCGGCTCTGTCGCGCGTGCCCGTGGTGATCGCCCAACACATGCCGCCGGTCTTCACCGCGATCCTGGCAGAGCGGCTGGCCAAGGCTACCGGGCGCAAGGCGAGAGAGGGCAAGAACGGCGAGCCAATCAGGCCCGGCACCATCTATGTGGCGCCGGGTGGACATCATATGACGGTCGTGCGTGCCACGAGTCCCGTCTTGCGCATTGGCGACGAGCCGCCGCTGCATTTTTGCCGGCCGGCCGTCGATCCTCTGTTTAGAAGCGTGGCTGCAACGTTCGGTCCGGCGTCGCTCGGCATCGTGCTCACCGGCATGGGCCATGACGCCGCCGCCGGAGCGCGCAGCATCGCTGATGCCGGCGGTAGCGTGATCGCGCAGGACGAAAGCTCGAGCGTGGTGTGGGGAATGCCGGGCGCGGCGGCCGCCGTCGGCGCCTGTTCGGCTCTCTTGCCTCCGGCGGAGATCGCCGAGACGACCGCCAAGCTCGTGCGGGGGGTGCGGTCATGATGGCGCACGAATTCAACCTGCTGCGCCGGATCTTGAAGGAGCAATCCGGTCTCAATCTCGGCGCCGACAAGGAGGACATGCTGGAGGGAAAGCTGAGACCCCTGCTGAAGGAGCTCAAGCTTCCGTCGATCTCCCATCTCATGCTCGCCCTGATAAAGCCGGACGCTCATCTCCTGCGCTTGCGCGTGGCGCAGGCGGTGACGGTGCAGGAGTCCTACTTCTTTCGCGACAAGACCCCGTTCCAGTATTTCATCGATGTGATGCTGCCGAGGTTGATGGGAAGCCGGCAAACGTCCCGCAAGGTCAGAGTGTGGTGTGCGGCGGCGGCGACAGGGCAGGAGCCTTATTCGCTCGCGATCGAGCTTGCCGAGCACGAACGGCAACTTTGGGGTTGGACCGTCGAGATTATCGCCAGCGACTTCGCGGAGGCGGCGCTGGAGAAAGCACGAGAAGGCGTCTACAGCCAATTCGAGGTGCAGAGGGGCCTGCCTATCTCTCTCTTGGTCAAGTATTTCAAAAAAATCGCAAGAGGCTGGAGATTAGCCCCCGATATCCGCGAGAGGGTGATGCTCCGCAGCCATAACCTCCTCCAGGATTGCCGTACCTTCGGCAGGTTCGATGTCATCTTTTGCCGCAACGTGCTCATCTATTTCGACGATGCGACCAAGAGCGCAGTGCTTTCCCGACTTGCCGCGCAGCTCGCTCCCGACGGCTATCTCGTGCTCGGCGCGGCCGAGACGACCACGAACCACAGCAACGAGTTTATGGCGGTGCCGGAAAATCGCCCCGGCGTGTTCTGCTTCACGGCAGCTGCTTCGTTGGCGCGCGCACGAGAGGAGGCCGACCGGCGCAAGCGCGTTGCCCCGAGCTCCGCATCGCTCCAAGAGCCGTCGCGCGGAGGGCTCGAGCAGCGTCTTTCTCGGCCGAGCACGATCTGATTATCGAACATTCACCGGTTCGATAAACGATGACGGCCGGGGACAAGCCCGGCCATCACCGCTCTAGCGATTTCGATGTGGGACGTCAGGCGGCTTCGGATTCGTCTTCCGGATTGCGCAGCACGTAGCCGCGGCCCCAGACGGTCTCGATATAGTGCTTGCCGCCGGTCGCCGCCGCGAGCTTCTTCCTGAGCTTGCAGATGAATACGTCGATGATCTTGAGCTCGGGCTCATCCATGCCGCCATAGAGATGATTGAGGAACATCTCCTTGGTCAGCGTCGTGCCTTTGCGCAGAGAGAGGAGCTCGAGCATCTGATATTCCTTGCCGGTCAGATGCACGCGCTGGCCGTTAACGTCGACGGTCTTGGTGTCGAGATTGACCTTAAGCCCCCCGGTTTGGATCACGGACTGCGCATGGCCCTTGGACCGCCGCACAATGGCGTGGATGCGGGCGACGAGCTCGTCCTTGTGGAAGGGCTTGGTCATATAGTCGTCGGCGCCGAAGCCGAGGCCCCTGACCTTATCCTCGATGCCGGCGAGGCCGGAGAGGATCAGGATCGGGGTCTGAACCTTGCTCACCCTTAAGGTTTTCAGCACCTCATACCCGCTCATGTCGGGGAGGTTCAGGTCGAGCAGTATAATGTCGTAGTCGTAAATTTTGCCGAGGTCGACGCCCTCTTCGCCCAGGTCCGTCTTATAGACGTTAAAACCTTCAGACTGCAGCATCAGCTCGATGCTTTGAGCCGTGGCGCTGTCGTCCTCGATCAGAAGAACCCGCATTTCAAATCCCCCGTCATCAGCCAGTTCGGCCTATCCCCTGACCCATAACGCCACACCGATTGGTTAATTCGAATCAACAAATTAACGGTCAATAGTTAACAAAAGCTAAGCCGAACGCGAATTGCTAACCGTGCCTTTTCGGACGGCCTAACCCGCATCGGTTAAATGCCAGGCATATGGTTTACTGCCCCTTAAGCCCTGTTGGCGATGATTACACCCGAGGGGCAGGGGGCTTTCGGTCCTAGCGTGGTTTCGTCGCAGTGAGGGCGAATTGCTGATTCTGTTCAAGCACATGGACGGTATCGCTTGCGCCCAGCCGGGGCCGGAGAGCCGGCCTTCTGGCGCCGCTCGAATGGCGCGAACCCGGGCTGCGGCAAGATCTGCCTGCGGCATCGTGGGGCTGGCATAATTATTGAATTCACCGCTACGGGGTCTGAGTTCGCTCGAGGGTATGAAGACATGAAGTCACGAGATGCAGTGATCCGCTTGAAGCGCTTCGAGGTCGACGAGAAGCGCCGCAAGGTGGCCGAAATCGAGACGATGATCGGCGAATTCAGCCATATGGCGGCCGATCTCGACCGGCAAATCGCGATCGAGCAAGAGCGCGCCGGAATTTCGGACGTCAATCATTATGCCTATCCGACCTTTGCCAAGGCCGCGATCCAGAGGCGTAACAATTTGACCGCCTCCGCCCAGGACCTCGAGGCAAAGCTCGCCGCCGCCCGCGGGGATCTCGATGAGGCAATCGAGGACCTCAAGAGGATCGAGCTCTTGGAAGAGCGCGACGCCGAGCGGCTCAGGCTCGAGCAAGCCCGCAACCCCCAGCCGGAGCTGGTCGAGATTGGCGCCCACCGCGCGGCGAGCTGAAGCGCTCAGAACGGCCGCCGAGGTCGACGCTAAGTGAGCGAGTGCGGTAGAGGCGTCATGGCCGGGCTTTCCCGACCATCCACGTCTTATAATGCGAAATTCGTGGATGCCCGGCACTCCGGCCGGGCCTGACCACTGGTTTTCACGGGGACCGGGCGCAATGCCGTCATTCGATATCGTCTCGAAAACCGACCTTGCCGAGGTGGATAACGCGCTCGCCAACATGACGCGCGAGATGAGCCAGCGTTACGACTTCAAGAACTCCCAGTCACGCGTCGAGCGAAACGGTTCCGAGATCACGCTCAACGCCGACGACGAGCTCAAGCTCAAGCAGATGCATGAGCTTTTGCAGGGCCATTTTGCCCGCCGCAAAATCGACGTCGGCGTGATCGACTATAAGCCTCTGGAAAAGGCTGCTGGCCAAGCCGTGCGGCAGAAGGCGCTCATTCGCCAAGGCATCGACCGCGATCTCGCCAAGCGTCTCGTAAAGGAAATTAAAGACGGGAAGTTCAAGGTGCAGGTCACGGTCCAGGGCGATGAGCTCAGGGTCTCTGGCAAGAAGCGCGACGATCTGCAGGCGTTGATCCAGCATATCAAGGGGCTCTCGA